>JAZRSP010000086.1:0-7815 GCA_045651565.1 Victivallaceae bacterium
TTGCTCAACAACATCTTTTTCCTTATCTCCTGCAAAAAATGAGTACTTTCGGAGTTTTTCTTAAAATAATCATGGTTTTTTGAAAAAAACTTTGGATTTGACTTGAAAAAATCAAGTTTCGGGGTTAAATTATTTGAGGTACAATTATATCTTTAAAATAAAATAGAGAAATAGAGCAAATAATTTTTTAGAAAGGATTAAAAAAAATGAAAATTTCTCCGTTACAAAAAGCTCGTGCTGCTTATGCACCAAAATTGCCCGTCGCATTGCGTAACACTGCAAAGGTAAAAGTTATCGCAGGTGAACCTACCACCGCTGTCAGTGATGTCGAAAAAATTAAGGAACTTTTCCCGACTACTTTCGGAAGTCCGGTTTTGACTTTTGAGCAGAAAGCTGATGCTTGCACTTGTGCTTGCGGATGTGATGCTCCTGCAATTAATGTCGGTGTTATTCTTTCAGGCGGACAAGCTCCCGGCGGCCACAATGTTATCGCAGGTCTTTTTGACGGTATCAAATCTATCAACAAAAACAGCAAACTCTACGGCTTCCTCAAAGGTCCGGACGGTTTGGTAAAAAATGAAGTAATGGAACTTACTTCTGATATTATCGATGCTTACCGCAACACCGGCGGTTTCGACATGATCGGTTCAGGGCGTACCAAACTTGAAACCGAAGAACAGTTCGAAAAAGGTTATCAGCACTGCAAAGCTTTGGGTATCAGCGCATTGGTAATTATCGGCGGTGACGACTCAAATACTAACGCTTGCTTGCTCGCAGAATACTACAAAGGCAAAAATATTCCGATTCAGGTTGTCGGTTGCCCGAAAACTATCGATGGCGACTTGAAAAACGAATGGATTGAAACCAGTTTCGGTTTCGATACCGCTTGCCGTGTTTACAGCGAACTTATCGGCAATATCGGCCGTGACGCAAACTCTGCTAAAAAATACTGGCACTTCATCAAACTTATGGGCCGCAGTGCTTCTCACATCGCTTTGGAATGCGGTTTGCAGACCCAGGCAAACATCACTATCATCTCTGAAGAAGTCGAAGAAAAGAAAATGACTTTGGATGAAGTTGTTACTTACATGGCAAACATCGTTGCAGCTCGTTCAGTAGCAGGAAATAACTTCGGTGTTGCTTTGATTCCCGAAGGCTTGATCGAATTCATCCCCGAAATCAAAGTTTTGATCGCTGAATTGAATGACCTCCTCGCAAAAGAAGCAGAAGATTTCGGCAAATTGACCGACGCAGAAGCAAAAATCGAATTTGTGAAAGCACGCTTGGCAAGCGAAACCGGCAAAGTTTTCGCTTCATTGCCCACCGGAATCCAGGCACAGCTCTGCAACGATCGTGACCCCCACGGCAACGTTCAGGTTTCTTTGATCGAAACTGAAAAAATGCTCGCTGAAATGGTTAAATCTAAACTCAAAACCATCGACGGATATAAAGGAAAATTCGCTGCACAGGTTCACTTCTTCGGTTACGAAGGCCGCTGCGCTGCTCCCTCTAACTTCGATGCTGACTACTGCTACAGCTTGGGTTACAATGCCGCTGCCCTCATCGGCGCAGGCGTTACCGGCTACATGTCAAGCGTTCGCAATATGACCAAAAATTCTGATGAATGGATCGCAGGCGGTATTCCGATTACCATGATGATGAATATGGAACGCCGTCACGGCCACGACAAGCCGGTTATCAAAAAGGCTTTGGTCAGACTTGACGGAGCTCCGTTCAAATACTTCTCAAGCGTCCGTGAAAAGTGGGCTGTCGAAACAAGTTATGTCTATCCCGGCCCGATCCAATACTTCGGACCTTCTGAAGTTTGCGACCTTGTTACTGAAACTTTGACTTTGGAAAAGGCATAAGACTATGAGCAACAACACGATAGATGTCAAACATGTTGCCGAATTGGCGCGTTTGCAATTAAAAGAAGAATCAGTTGAGCAACTCCAAAAAGACATGGAGAATATCGTTGCTTATATTGAAGAATTAAATGAACTTGACGTAAGCAATATCGAGCCTACGGCACATGCAAGTCTTTTGACTAACGTCTATCGTGAAGATGTTGTGCAGGAGCCTTACGGCAGAGTAATGCTGAAAAATGCTCCCGAACTTATCAATGATGAAGCGATTAAACTCCCGCGAGTTTTGCCGGGTGAAGGGAGCAATTAATGATTGATTACAACAAAATGACTATTCACGGTCTTCGTGATATGTTGGCAGCAGGCGAAGTTACCGCAGTAGCTTTGGTGGAAGATTTGCTGAAACGAATCGACTCATTGGACGCAAAGGTCAAGTCTTTTATCCGTATTAATAGAGAGATGGCTCTCGATATGGCAAAAGAATCCGATGCTCGCAGAAACGCAGGAAATCTTTTAAGTCCTTATGACGGCATTCCTATCGGTATCAAAGATTGTATCTGTGTCAAGGACGATTATGTTTCTTGTGCTTCACAGATTTTGGAACCGGTAGTTTCTCCCTACGATTCAACTGCGGTAAGCCGCTTAAAGGCAAAAGGTTTCATTCCTTTCGGCAGATTGAATATGGACGAATTTGCTATGGGTAGTTCCTGCGAAAACAGTTCTTTCCAGAAAACCGCAAACCCCTTTGACCTCGAAAGAGTTCCGGGCGGTTCATCCGGCGGTTCAGCAGCAAGTGTTGCTGCTCGTTTAGTTCCTGCGGCACTTGGCAGTGATACAGGCGGTTCAATCCGTCAGCCGGCGGCTTTCTGCGGTATTGTGGGAGTTAAGCCGACTTATGGTCTGGTTTCCCGTTACGGACTTGTGGCTTTTGCTTCAAGTTTGGATCAAATCGGGCCAATGACACTTGATGTGGAAGATAGTGCCATTATCCTCGAAACTATCGCAGGTAATGACAAAATGGATTCAACATCTCTGCCGATTGAAAACAGTTCTCTTGATTACAGTTCTATTTTCAAAAACCTTCCCGATAACTTGCAGGGTGTCCGTGTCGGTATCCCGAAAGAATATTTCGAAGCCGACGGATTATCCCCCGCAGTCAAAAAAGTAGCTCTCGAAGCAGTGGATAAACTTAAAAATCTCGGTGCAGAAATTGTAAATATCGAACTTCCTCACACCAAATATGCAGTGGCAGTCTATTACATTATCGCAACTGCCGAAGCAAGTGCAAACTTGGCTCGATTTGACGGTATTCGTTACGGCAGACGAGTTGAGGGCAAAGACCTGGTTGACACCTATTTTGTTACCAGAGGTCAGGGGTTCGGCGCAGAGGTACAAAGAAGAATTTTGTTGGGAACTTATGTGCTTTCAAGCGGTTACTACGATGCGTATTACCTCAAAGCACAGAAAGTCAGAACCCTTATTCGCCGTGACTTTGAGAAAGCAGCGGAAGTTTGCGATGTGATTTTCACTCCGGTAACTCCCGATGTCGCATTCAAATTCGGCGCGAAAAGCGACCCATTGAGCATGTATCTCTCTGATATTTTCACTATTGCATTGAATTTATCAGGCAACTGCGGTTTGAGTTTGCCCGTGGCAATCGACAGCGAAAGCAAAATGCCTATCGGCATGCAGTTTATCGCTCCGGCATTGCAGGAGAAAAAACTCTTCCAAGTTGCAGGAGTTTTTGAAAAATACGGTGTGGGCGAAACTTTTACACCCAATCTTTAATCACAGAGGAATTTATGAGCAAATCTGATACGCTTTTTGATAAAATCAAGGCAACTTTCGGAAAAGTTATTACTCAAACTCCCCCCCGTCAGAACGGAGATTTTTTGGTTAAACAAAATCTCGCTCCGATGATGGGCAGACGAGATGCGGCGTATGAGATTGCTTATAAGTTATCTTCATCGGATATTGTAAGCTGCAGCCAGCAGCAGCAGGCAGAAATTTGTGCGGCTTTGAAAATGTGTTTAGCCTCTGCTATTAATGATACAGAGGCGATTTTGAGCATATTAAGCAGTCCTGATACAGTCAAAAGAGAGACCCATTATTTAACTTTGCTCTCGGCTATCGACCGATTGGTATCGGTTTGGACAGAATTGATTCTCGCCCGTGAGCACTGGAAAAATAATATTGACAAATTGGCTCACTTTGACGAAGACTCTACTTTAAGCAGTCTGCGATTAGATGAAGACATGCTCGGCGATTGCGAAATTGCAGTAGTTAACCGTATCAAAAATATTTTTGAAACCTCGCAAAAAGGTATTTTGCGTTATCGTTCTTATATGACCAAGAGTTTCAGCGGTAATTATCTGGAACGGTATAACAAATCTTTTGCAAGCTATATGGAAATTTACGATAAATCCAAATAAATTAACTAACTTATGGTATTACAGCAAAAACGGACTTTATTATGAAAAAAATCTTATTCATCGGAGCCGGCAGAATGGCAACTGCTATTGCAGGCGGAATGGTCGGACAAAATTACGACAAAGACAAAATTGCAGCATTTGACATCAATGATTTTGCTTGCCAGAAGTTTACTGAAAACACTTCAATTCATGCAGTTTCTTCTGATTTGGAAAAATACTTAACCCAAGCCGATGTGGTTGTTTTGGCAGTTAAGCCGCAATTTTTGGCAGGGGCAGTTTTCTCAATCGGAGCAATTTTAAAAGACAAATTGATTATCTCAATTGTCGCCGGTGTTTCAATTGAAAAATTAAAAAATTTAACCGGCAGTGAACGCATTATCCGTGTTATGCCCAATACCCCTGCCCTCGTCGGCAAAGGTTGTTCAGCCTATACTGTCAGCGAAGCTGTTTCCGAAGAAGAAGAAAATTTCGGCAAATCTGTTTTGGATTCTGTCGGAGTAAGTTTCAAACTTCAAGAAAAATTCATGGATGCAGTTACTGCTTTGTCAGGCAGCGGGCCGGCTTATGTGTTTGAGTTTGCCGAATCATTGGCAGAGGGCGGAGTAAGTTGCGGACTTGGTGCGGAATTGTCTTTGGAAATGGCAATTGCCACTTTGGAAGGTGCCGCCGCTATGCTTAAAGAAACAAAAATCCATCCGAGCGTACTGCGAGATCAGGTAACTTCTCCCGGCGGAACTACCTTGCGAGCTTTGCAGGTTCTGGAAGCAAACAACTTCCGCAATACCATTATCAAAGCGGTCGAAGGCGCTTGTGAACGCTCAAAAGAACTTGGGAGAGATGCTTAATGGCAGATGCAAATAACAACTCATTCGGCAGACTTTCAGTCGTCATGCCGGTTTATAATGAAGAAAAATCAATCGTACAGATTATTGAAAGAGTTTTAGCTCGCCCCGAAGTCGGTGAATTGATTGCCGTAAATGACGGTTCAACCGACAAAAGTTACGAAATGTTGCAGACTTTGCAAGATAATCCCAGAGTTAAAATTTTTGACCAGCCTCGCAATATGGGCAAAGGTGCGGCGATTATCAGAGGTTTCGCCGAAGCAACCAAAGACTTCGTAATTATCCAAGATGCCGACTTCGAATATGACCCTGATGACTATGAAAAAATTCTTAAACCACTGCTTGCTGATAAAGCTGATGTGGTTTACGGTTCCAGATTTATGGCTTCTGCCGGTTTGGTCAGGTTTTTCGCTCATGAAATGGGCAATAAATTTTTAACTTTCTGCTCAAATTTGTTTTCTGATATTCACCTTACTGATATGGAAACTTGCTACAAATGTTTCAAGCGTGAAGTGATTCAGAACCTCATTTTGAGTTCAAAGCGCTTCGGTATCGAAGTTGAAATGACCGCAAAATTGGCAAAAACCAAAGAGATAAGAATTTGGGAAGAGCCGATCTCTTATAACCCCAGAAACTATCGTGACGGCAAAAAAATCACTTGGCGTGACGGAATTGCCGCATTTTGGCATATTGTCAGATTCAACCTCTTTACCGGGGTAAAAAAATCTATCAAAAAACCATGGAAAGATGTTTTGAAATAAATTTTTAATAAAAAAGAAAGAAGGTACAAAATGATTTTCGACAGTTTGAAAAATTTTAGCAAGTACAGTGTCTTCACCGAAGATACCACAAAAAAAATCGTTGATTTTTTGGCAAAAGCCGACATGGATTTGCCGATTGGCCGCAACGAAATTGACGGCGACAAACTTTTCGCAAGTGTTCAATCTTACACTACTCGCGACTTGGAAGCAAGCGTTTACGAAGTACACCATGAATTTGTTGACATCCAATTGATTTTGGCAGGTGAAGAATCTCTTTATTACACCACCGATGAAGATGTGAAAGTTACCAAAGAATATGCAAGCGAAGGCGATTGTGCCTTGTTCGCATTCAAAAAAGAAACTGCAACCATGCTCAATTTGCAGGTAGGCGACTTCGCAATTTTCTTGCCCTACGAACTCCACATGCCCTGTGTAGATTCGCTTAACGGCAAAAAAGAAATCAGAAAAATCGTGGTAAAAATCCACAAGTCACTTTTGAAATAAGCAAGGTGATTTTTGCAAATGACAGCAAAGGCGATTCAAAACTTAAGAATGCTTTTTATGCGGCCTGCAAGTGACGGCACTTTGGAGGTCGGTGAGTTTTTGCATAAAGATTTTATCGAAACTCTCTATAAACTTTTTGCAATTTCTCAAATGGATAATTCCCAAAAAATCGGGAACAACATCGATAAATTATACTCTTATGACTATTGCAATCTGCTTACCGATAAATTTTCAGGCAATTGGGAGCAAGTTGCGGTATTACTTTTTGAATCAGCCTTTGAATTGATTGTCAAGCGTAACGGAATTGAGGGGCTTTCCGACGAAGCAGGCGATTTTATCGCAAGCAAAATCAAAGAAATTATTTCAAGTTTGCAGAACCTTGCCGATGAAATACTGGAAAATTATTCCGATTTCCTTACTCTGGAATCATTGAAACTGCTTAAAGGACTGCAAAGCTACCAAGTCAATGATGTCAAATCTCAAATTAAAAAGTGCGACCCATTTTTAAATTGCCGTACTTTTCTGTATAGCAACAACCGATTCAATGCAATCAATCCGGGTGAATATACCAAAGAGTTTTTCGGTTTCGAGGGGGTGCAGATGATTTACAATGACCACTTCCGGAAATTCGCCGATAGCGAGCCAAACAGCAATGTTCCGCTGCTTATTTCCAGCCTGCCCGGACATGGCAAAACTCAAATGACAATCTATCACAGTTTGAAACATGAGAATTTAACGCTCATTCTGGCAGAAGTCGAAACGATAGAAAAGCACTTGCCGGCTTTGATTCAGCAGCTTGGCGAGCGCAAAGACCGCAGGTTTGTACTGTTTTTTGACGACATCATTCCTGATGATATTAATTGGTATTATTTCAAAAATTATGTCGGAGGTTCTTTTGTCCTCCCCGACAATATTTTAATTGTTCTCGCCTCAAATTACCAATTCGGCGCAAGTCTGCTCTCACGAGGACGCAGTGTGATTTTCCCGATTTTCGATGAAGTGCGCTGCATGGAAATGGTTGAAGGGTTCCTGATAAGTTGCCATCTGAAAAATCCGGGAAGCAATCTGGTATCAATCATCTCTGCCGACTATACTGAATACTTCGGCCAGAAACGCTTCTCGGAATTGAGTCCGAGAACATTGATGCGATACTTGGATATTTACCGAACCAATATCAATAAACGCAAAACTATGATGCACCTCTCAATGGGTGATTTAATTACTAAACCCGATGCATCGCTTTTCTATGACTTCAATATCAGTTTGATGCGCAAACTCTACGGCAATGAGTATATCGAAGGCTTGCTGAAAGAAAAATTACGTAAACTTGAAGAAGGCAGATAACCTTATTGCAAAAAACAGGCAGGAAATATAAATTATGACTAACGAATTTTTTCGAATCCTTCTGCTC
>JAZRSP010000087.1:0-26542 GCA_045651565.1 Victivallaceae bacterium
GAGTCGGAAATTTCCGACTCTTTTTTATTTGTGCGTAATCAGTAAAAATTACAAACTGATTGCTTCGTTGGGGCATTCGCCAGCACAAGCACCACAATCGATGCATTCTGCTTCGTTAACGCAAGCAACGCCATCAACCATAGAGATAGCACCTACGGGGCAAGCGCCTACGCATACTTCACAACCGACACATTTTTCTTTATCAACACATGCAGCCATTTTTTCTCTCCTTGTTAAAAGTTAAATATAAGCTGTTAGTTAGGTCTCTGCTATTAATATAACACCGTTTTACAAAAATGCAAGGATATTTAAAAAATAACTCGATAAATATTCAAATATCTTGAAAATATCAAATTACTTCTGCCTCAATATTTAATGCTTCCGCTATTTTGCAAAGTGTTTTAGCATGATGTCCCACCCCTAATGCAAAGTGATGTGTCGGCCCAGCTTGACACCATTTTGTTAAAAATGTACGCACATCAGGCTTGAATTTTCCGTGAGTATTAGTGTTTCCGGTCGGAGGAATCGGTCCTGCCATAGATTCCCCTTCTGCAATAATAAACTTGAATTTACCATCATTTTTAACCCCGATACTCAACATTGTTATTGGACCTACCTTGATATTGAACTCGACTCCTGCCCCGGAGCCGGGTTTGCCGTGATATTTTTTTAAACTTCTGATAACCGGTTTCCCCTCGGCAATGTTTAAATGATGCGGGCCGTCATGACCGATCAATACTGTATCTCTGGCAAAATCAATCGGATGAAATTCTGCAAAAGATCCACCGCATTCAAGGCGATCGAGAATCATCATTGCAATACAGGTTTTTATATCAAACTCTCCGCACATCGGAAACCCTGCCGCAGTCAAAAGTGAGTTGCCGACAATAAAATTTGTTACAAGTTTACGGATTTCAGAATTTTCTTCCCCCTCGTAATAATAAGCAAGACCGTCAAGAGATTTGGCTTGAATATACTTTTCAAGTGTTACCGCGATGATTGCAGAAGTTTCCAAGTCGGCAGGAGTTAACTTCTCGGTTATCGGATCTGATTTCGGATCAGGTGTGTCAAAGAAATTTAAAATTCTCTCTTTCATCAATTTGACCTCATTATCGTCAGCTTTTATACTGCGATAAATCGGCATCATCTGGTCAGCTTCGCACTGCACTACATGGCAACCGAATGCCGCTGTCACCGCTGTCGGATCTGTTTGCATATCAAGCATTGCTTCCAATACATGCCCCAAATGGCCGATTCTGGCATATTTCAAATCGTGCAAAACATGGGCAATTTTTGCCCATTCGGCAATAGCCGCATCAACCGATGGGTCATTATATAATGTTCCGATAATTACATCTGCTACTTTTTTCCCCATTCTGATTGCAACGCCGGTAAATTCCGGAACTGAACACAAATCATCATTACATAATTGCATAAAAGTTGTTGCATTTGAATAATCAAGAGCCTCCAAAGGCTGCAACGCAACCAATACTATCGGTACATTGCTATTTCTAACGATTGCCCCAAATGTAGCACTGGTAGCATAAGTAAGCATATCAACAAAAATGATATCAGGATTGCATGATTGGATTTTATCCATAGCCTCATACGCTTTTTCTGCATTATCAATCATGCCGAAATCAAAAACTTGCAAACTGTTTTCTTCTAATTTAACTTTAAACACCTCTTTTTTTTGCATAAGCTTATCAAGCAATCCGTCAAATTGCTTCCAATAAGTATCTAATCCGACACTGATAAGTGCAGCATTGGCTGTTAATGGTTTTCTCCTCTTAATTAATGACATAATATTTATCCTTTCAAATCCTTAATCTCATTTAAAAATTTTCTAATTTTTTCCTCTAAAAACAGATACAGTTTGTGAGGTTTGCTATCGGGTATCCAAATACGGTGCGAATAGCCTTCTTCTTGAACAGTATACGAAAACAATTCTATCGGCAAATTTAATTGTTTTGCTTTTTGGACAAAAATTTCTGCTGATTCATATAAAACAACATTATCATTCAAGGCGTGTGTGCAAAGAATTGGCGGTGTATCGAATTGCAAGTAATTCGCAGGTTCGGCAACTGCAAAATCACTTTCTCCGATATCTTTTTTCCAGAAAAGATCATAATAACGCTCAGGAGCTAACCGATAATCCGACTGTAAATCCGCAATACCGGAAATAGATACAATTCCTGCAACATGCAACTTCCCTAATCTCAAACCTGTTAATAACGCTAAATGCCCCCCTGCCGATCCTCCGACAACAAATATTTTTTTCACTTTGAAATCAGGGTAATTTAAAAGGAATTTTGCACCATTGATGCAATCATCCACACAAGCAGGAAAAGGTTTTTCGCAGCTCAATGTATAATTGATATTATATACCGGCAATTGCAAAGATTCGCAAAGGAAATCAGCAATCCCGACTACATCTTTTTTGTCCATACTATTCCAGCCGCCGCCATGGATTAATAATATGACATTTGTATTATCCCCTAAACAATCGGGCAGAAACATATCACCGCAGCAGCTCTTTGAACTGTCATAATAAATGTTTTCAATAATTTTCATTTTTTATCTCAAAATTAAAAAATTAACTTCCAATGAATTCAAACTCAAACTTAATTTTGAATCATTAATTTTCCATTTTTTGAGTAATTCTCTATCTGCATTGTAGAGTTCTGCCGCAGAAAAACCGTCAGGAAGAGAAATTTCAACATTTTGCTTAAAGAAAGTTGAATTTACCACTACTGAACCAAGCGAATCATCTTCTTTCTTAAAACTTCCGATAACACAAGTCGGACGAGAAATGAAAACTTTTTTTGCCATTCTGCCGTCTGATAATAATTCCCCTGTTCCATCATCACTCACCATGTAATGCCATACCGTTTGATTATCGCATTGCATGCGCAATGGCCTTTGGGTAACACCTTGCAGCAAATAATCCTGAAATTTCGCAAATGGGCGACAAAAACTAACAAATGCCTGCGAAACTTTTTGAGTCCATTCATCCTCTGCATCTAAAGCAACCTGTTCCATATACACTGTCGGAATCAGCCCTCTCGCCAGAGCATTTGCCAGACGGAAACACCGCAATTCATAAGAACCGCAAGTCGCCCACATGCCTTGACCGACGGAAAAACCATCTCCTAACACCATTTGATATTCATGGTAGATATAAGGGAAAGCAGCAATGCTTCTGCAATTATTCACTTGCTCATTAACCTCGGAGCATTGTCTTGCCCACATAACCGCACTAATTGGAATTACCGCTTCGCCGCATTGTTCAATACTTAAACCGAAATTAGGGTTAATTTTTTGACATTCTGCCAAAATTTGCTTGCTCAATTTCAAAAAATCTTTTGAGTATTCATTAGTATAACCTTTTTTATGCGGATGGGCAGAATTATAACATGGAATATCTTGCGCCCCGCCATCTTCCTGGTCGAACTGAACTACTGTAACCCCGAGGCTCGCAATTTTCTTAAAAATATCCAAAATAGTCTGTTGTGCCTGCGGACTACTGTAACACATTTTCGCCGTCAAGCCAATATAACAACCAGTGTCATGATACATATCTTGAAAATAAGGTTGTCCGTCTGCATTAAAAATCATCATTTCCTTACGGTTTTCAAAATCCTCGGTATCGTCGAAGGCTTCTCCCTGATGAGGATTGCCCTGTCTTTTGATTACCCATTTGAATCCCGAAGGCATCATAAAAAGCATATCGTCCTGTTGCTTCAATTTTTCGGCAACTTCTATCCATTTTTCATTTGACGGACGGGCGGGGAAATAATTAATTCCTGCCCATGCACCTCTATTTTCCCAGCCGACAGGAACAAAACAAATATGCTTTAATCCCGATAATTTTTTATATTCCTCTGCAATGGCAGGATATTTATCGATTAATGAATAATCATAAAGATTATAAATTCTTAAATTATATTCATGCAAAAAAGGAGTGGCTAAAACTGCTGCGCCTTCAGTAAATTGTATCGGCAAATTTTCGCGTTCCGATAATTTTTTTTCGCACCATTTTTGGGTGATTGCCCATTTTTTATAAATATCAGCAGCAGTCATCCAATCTCCAGCAAAAACACCTATAATTGTATCGTAAGCAATAGAGATTTTTTGTGAAATTACATCCGGTAATAAATGGCGTATTTCCAAAGAAAAATCCTGATTTTTTTGTAAATCAGCAATAAATTTTTTGTAATTATATTCTCCGTCATAAGTAGCCACATACAACCCGGTTTGAGAAGTATAAATATTCATGAATTGTACATCCATACTCCTCGGATACATTGACTCGACAGAGTAATTTTGACTCCATGGTTCGTCAATCAATATCTCGCCGCAGAGAACGGGAAGCATTACATGTCCGTCATCTGAATTATTGCCAGCATTAAAGTTTTTCGGGACAGATAATTTAAGAAAACTTATCTCCTCGATAGTTGCATTTTCATAATTATCTCCCTCAAACTGTAAATGAAAAAGTCCGTCATTATCAGCATATATTCTTATTTTAATATTAATATTAACTTCCACATGTTCAGAAAAATTAATATTAAAAGCTGTTTCCGATTCAATTTCATACACACGCTTTTGAAATTCACCTGATGTAATCGTTTTTTTTGAATTGACAGAATCAGTCTCTTTCAAAGTTAAAACCAATTGAAAAAGGTCATTCTTTTGGTCAGAATTAATTAAATTAATTTTATTTTTTTTATCTATTATATGGGATAAAACGCCTTTATCCTTTTGCATGACAAGCATGGCATCGGGAGTTGAAATTCCGACAAAATCACTATTTTCAAAACACCCATTTGCAGAAAATCCACAAAATGCCTCATCATAACATACTTTCATTCGTAACACCTCGAAAAAATATAATATTAGTTGTTTTTAAATCAAAAGCTTAAAGTTCTGTTGAAATATTTTTGTTAAAATATTTAATCATGACTTGCATACGATCAGTGGTTTTCTCTGCTTTTCCGGTATTTGCAGGATTACTGTCATGTTCCAAAGACCAGCCGTCCCATTCACGGAAAGCGTGATAAGTCCAATCCCATTTCAATTCTTCAAAAACTGAAATTAACTCATCCAAATAACGTGCAGCATCAGGAGACCAACGAGTAACCGAAAATTCTCCGACATAAATTTTTGCTCCGTATTTTTCCATAAAATCAATAGTCGGCTGCATGGATTTCCGCAATAATTCTTTATCGTACTTATACGGAATTGCATATTTTGGGTAGCGTTCTATATATGCCTTATTGCCGACTCCTTGATGAGAATAAGTCATCGGATTGTACATGTGAACTTGATAGATAATATTTTTTAACGGCATCGGCGTCATATTGAACATTGAGGGATTCGCGAGGTAATTACCCTCAACTATAATCGGAATTTCCGGGTCGATTTCTCTGATTGCCTTTGCTGCGGCATATTGAATATCCTGCCAATGATATGGAGTCGGGCCGGACACATAAGGCTCATTGATCAAATCATAACCGTAAATAACCGGATTATCTTTGTATCGGCGAGCGATTTTTTGCCAAGTAAAAATGTAAAAATTGTATTGATTTTGCTCAACCATAACCCGATGAATTAAATGGGGATTAATTTTTTGAGCAAGTTCAGTTCCGGGAACTTTGGGGAACGGAGAATTACCGATTCTATACCCCGGCGGACGGTGCATATCAATAACTACTCGGATTCCGGCTTTTTTAAGTTCCGGCATTAAAGAGTCAAGTTTATCAAGACATTCTGTCATCCACTTATCATAAGCCGCTAAATCCCAATAATTTTTAAGGCCGTCAACAATCTGATAACGGATCAAATTTACATTCAAAGCAGCCATATCTTGAATATCTTGTTTAGTAATTCTATTCGGTGGAGGAGTCATAAACCCTCTGCCCATAGGAGCATTAAGCACCTTTTCGGAATATTCACAACGGAAATTATCCGGCACGCTGTAAGTTTGCGGTCCACTGTCAGCCAAAGCAATTACTTCTGCGGTGATATTGCGGAATTCAGCTTTTCCCCATGATTGCTGCAAACCTAAAATAACTCTTGCTTCTGTAATGAATTCGTTTAAAGGGCAATAAACTTCAATATCTTGCCACCCATTACTATTACCGATATAGCTCGGCGAATATACAAAAGTTCTTCCGGAATGCGGTGAGCTGAAATCACAAAGCAATTTTACTCCGACATGATAGCCTTGAGTATCTGAACCAACTCCGGTATAACGGACTTGGGCTTTAACACAGACTACTTTGTTTTTAAGTGATTTCATATCAAAAGTAATCACTGCTCCGCGCGTTTCATTGGAAATCTGGTGTCTTTTGGGAATATTAACAGTTACAACAGAATTGTTTTTGCTGATTGTTGCATCCCCGGTTTTTCCAATAACCGACATCGGCACATTGCATGCTCCCTGCTTCCCAGCAGGGAGTGCAAATTTATCAACTGCTAAAAGATTGCCTAATTGAAGCAGCATGGCTAAAATTACTAAACAGCGTGTCATTTAATTACCCCTATTAGTTCTCGTAAGCCATTGTTTTTTCGTTGAATTTTTCAGGTTTAGGATCTTTAATAGATTGCACTGAACCATTAGCGAAAAGGTGGTTAGCAGCATCTCCGTGAACTGTTAAATGATTATCGGAATTCAATGAAAGTCGATTTAATCTCTGTGCATAGCCATTAGTTCCGTCGTTTTTGCCGGCATAATGTGATTCAGTCATGAGCAAAGCACCTGAATCCAAGCGGGTAATTTTTTGAGTATAGAATGAATCTGCTGCACTGTCATTGCCACTACACCAACCTGTTCCGCCTGCATTGATTCCTGCGGTGGTGATTGCTACTGCTAAATAGTTAGATGAATATCCTGTCCAATCAGCAGTAACTCCGCTTTTTGCTGACGGAGCAGAGGGACAGAAATAAATACCCTTGCGGCTTTTAGAGATCGGGCACTTCAATTCTCCCCAGGTATTAGTAATAATATATTCATCTTCGGTTGCGCCCAAATAGTCCATCAAAAGTCCGGTATCGGCAGATACCCATTTATAAGCGATAGGAAGAAAATCATTATTGTCAGCAGTATACATGAAAACCCCGTTGCTGATTTGTTTCAAGTTATTAGTACAACTGATTGCTCTGGCTTTTTCACGAGCTTTGTTAAGTGCCGGGAGCAACATGCCTGCCAAAATTGCGATGATTGCGATAACAACCAACAACTCAATTAACGTAAAGTAGAGTGATTTTTTCATTTTTTATCCTTTCTGTTAGACTGTTTTACTGTTAATTGTCAGTGGGAATACCGTCCTCACTAACAATAATTATAGTATATTTTTTTCAAAAAAAACTTGAAATTAATCCAAATAATAGTATATTATTCCAAATATCTTAAAATTAGGAGTTTATCATGTTAGAGTTTGTTCAATCCAAATGCCAGTTGAGTAATTTGCTTTTAGGCGGAGTCGTCTCTATGGAGTTGACCTCTGATGTAAAACAGCATCATCATAATTATGTAGAAATTTTTGTTATCATTAGTGGCAGTGCTGTACATGTGGTTAATGGAAAAAGAGAGGGATGTTATCCCGGATATGTTTCAGTTATCAATGTCGGGTGCAATCATGGTTTTGAAAAGGTGAATAATCTTAATGTTATAAATCTCAGTTGCACACCGGATTTATTTGAACGACTGAATTTTAATTTTGCTCTTTTGAATGGCAAAGAAATGGTATTCCAGGGCAATAAATTGTATTCTACTATTAAATTCAAAGGAATGCTCTTTTATGAGGTAAAAAATTTATTGACCAATATGATTGAGATTTTTCAGAATCTTGAAGACAAAGACCGAGAGGCAAAATTGCGTATATATTTGGGAATTTTCCTGACTATTTTATTGCAAAATTATAAAAAAACTGAAAATATTTCGATTATGCAATTAGAAGAAATTGCTAATTATATTGATTCGCATTATGCGGAAAATATCACTTTGGAGTCCTTGGTCAAGCGGTCTGGGATGTGCAGAAGTTTGTTTATAAGTAAATTCAAAGAGAATTTCGGCTTAACTCCGATAAAGTATCTAAATGACATCAGAATGAATAATGCTTGTGAACTGCTGTTTAATACCGATATGCAAATTAAAGAAATTGCAATTAAATGTGGTTTTTATGACGGAAATTATTTTATTAAACAGTATAAAGAGCATTTCAGGGTTGCTCCTGCAACAAATCGCAGAAATCTTTATAAAGAAATTTAATCAGGCATCTTTGAGTTTGAACTTCATAGGAACGTGGTCGTGCATAACCTCAAATCCGCAACTCTCGTAGAGTTTTTTCCCGTCAGGAGAGGCGATAAGCTGTATCCAATCAATACCTTTGGCTAAACACTCCGAAAGAAGCATTTGGATAATTGCTTTGCCAATGCCTTGATTACGATATTTAGGAAGAACCGCTACATCTTGAATGCAAGCATCACTGATGCCGTCTGAAAGAACTCGACCCATACCAATCATTTGATTGCTTTCATTATCGAAAGCACCGACGAAAATTTCCGATTTCTCTGCAAGTTTACTCAAAACTTCGCAATCGCAATTTTCATCAGCCCAGCCGACGGCGAGGTAAATTTTTTTCACCTCGCTGCCATCGACTTGAGTTAATTTTTTACAATAAAATCCCATATGTTACAATTAAAGACAATAGAGATAGTATCTAATAATGATGTAGATTGACGCAGCAACCATACTGAAGAAAGTTACCGGCAAACCGTAACGAATAAAGTCTTTGAAAGTAACTTTACAGCCGGCTTTTTCTGCAATTCCAGCAGTTACCAAGTTCGCCGCCGCTCCGACGATAGTTCCGTTACCGCCCAAGCAGACTGCCAATGCCAACCCCCACCAAAGCAACTCTGCTTGCGGAGTCATGATGCCATCTTCCGCCGGTTTGAAAATAGGATGTGTTGCAACAAAATTCGCAACAATCGCTGCCATTGCCGCGGTGAAAGATACATTGTTCATCACTGCAGAGGCAATTGCACTTATCCACATAATTGTAAGAACAATTACCAGAATATGAGCATTACCGAAAAGGTTGAGCCAACTTCCAATTTCATCCATAAGTCCACAGGCTTGTGCCCCTGAAACCAAAATGAATAATGCCATGAAAAAGCCCAATGTACTCCATTCGATTTTTTCAAGTGCATGGTCAACATCAACTTTGCAGAAAAGCAATGCAAATGCCGCACCGGTAACGGCAACTACGCTCGGCTGCAAGTGTACAAAACTGTGAAGCAAGAAACCAACAATGGTAAGGAGCATGATAATTCCACCGCGTTTCATATTTTCGGGGTCAGTGATTGCCGCTTTTTCGTTCATATCCATAACCAAAGCACGCTTTTCAATCGAAACTTGCATTTTTTTACCGTAATAGATCCAAAGTGCAATACAGTAGATCGCCAAAATAGCCAAAATAAATGGTGCTAAATTGATCAAAAATGCACTGAAACTTAAGTTTGCAATATTACCAATAATCAAGTTCGGAGGGTCGCCAATCAAAGTTGCAGTTCCACCAATATTTGATGCCATGGTTTCCGCCATCAAAAATGGCATTACCGGTACTCCTAATTGAGAACAGACAACCAAAGTTACTGGAGCAACCAAAAGAATTGTAGTTACATTATCCAGAAATGCCGACATGAATGCGGTTGCAAAAACCAGCAAAATTAAAGTTCTTACCGGTGACCCTTTCGCAATTTTCGCACACTTAATGGCAACATATTGAAAGAGCCCTGTTCCACTCAATATATTAACCAATAACATCATCCCTGCAAGAGTGAAAATAACGTCAAAATTTGAGTATTTACTGAATAAATCCAATTTGCTGAATCTTACTGCCGCTTCAGTCGCATCGCCCACTACATGATAGTTCCCCAAAATTACCACCATCATCAATGATGCGCCGAGAAGTGCTGCAACTGTCTTGTGAATCTTTTCACTGGCAATAGCAATGTATGTAGCGATAAAAACTATCGTTCCAAACCAAAAAATAAACTGATCCATGATAAACCTAACCTTCTATTAACCTCTTAATACTTTGTGGATAATGTTCTTGACAGATACTTTACCAAGCAATTTTTTATCCTCATCGACAATGAAGACAGCCTTTAAGTTCTCTCTGGCGATTGCCACAGTAATTTGAATCAAAGGAGTATTCACATTGCAAGTATAGCGAGGTCTGATCATAAACTTTTTGACAGATTCGACATTTTCATTTTTGAAAATTGCGTCAAATGCCTCGAAAGAGTTCAAGAAGTTCAAGTTGTCCATCATAAAAATATATTCCGGCAAGAATTGTTTGATGACCGAAGTCGCTTCGATAACACCGCTCAATCTACCATTTACATCGACAACCGGAAGAATGGTAATTTTTTCACGGTTAAAAATATCCAATGCTACTGACAATGGATCATTTTCGCAAACTGCAAAAGTTTCAGTAGTCATCAAATCTTCAGCAGTAATTTCATTTTTGATTCTTACCTTGTTTGCGTCAAGGATGTCTTTAAACTGCTCTGCACTATTTGCGCCGAGCAATGCTTGTACATTGTCTTCAATTCGCAAGAATTTAGCGAAAGCAGAGATTGTTTTCAAATAGATGTCTGAAGAGTTTGCAGAAATAAGAGAGAGGATAACCCACCGAGTTTCATTCTCATCATTTTCAAGTAATTTTATCGGTTTTTCGAGTTTACCGATAATGACATACAAGTCGTTGAGTTCTTCAATTCTTACATGGGGGAAAGCCACAGTGTCATACACCATTCCGGTAGTATCTTCACGCTCGACAATTGCTTCCACAACATTTTTTACATTAATGGATTCCTCAATTTCAGGCAATGCTGCCAAAATCATATTCCCATAAATTTCCTTGCGGTTATTACCTTTAACATTCAAGAAAATTGTATCTTCATTTAATACAGATGATAATTTCATAATTTTTCTCCTGCTTATAATTTTTTTCTAATACCTGCAAAATCTTTAAGTTGATTCTGCCCGACAATTTTTCAAAAAAGTCCCCTATCCCTTGGAATTTTTTGCAGTTTTTGTTTAAAAAGTTCTGTTTAAGTCTAAAAATTCATATATAAATTAAAGGGGAACAGCTTTTAATTCTGTCCCCATTAAGTGATAAAGTTATCAGGTATGATAGTCCGCATTAATTTTGACATACTCATACGAAACATCGCTCGTCCAAACGAAGTAATCGCTTAAACCGCAATTCATATCTACCAAAACGGTAAACTCTCGCTTTTGCATAATTGATGCCAAATCTTCTTCGGGAGTTCCCGCATCGCCACCATTTCTTACGACAATTTTGTCATCATAGAAAATATTTACCAAATTGGGATTAAACTCAACTTTTGAGTAACCGAGAGCAGCAACTACTCTGCCCCAATTAGGATCGCATCCGAACCAAGCGGTTTTGCAGAGAAGTGAATTTGCCACCGCTTCGGCGAGCATTTTTGCTTCTTCATAATTTTTTGCATTAACGATTTTGACTTCGACAAACTTGGTTGCGCCCTCGCCGTCATAAACCATTTTGCGTGCAAGTTCCTGCATTACTGCAAGCAACGCTTCCTTGAAGTCATTATAAGCAGGAGTATCGGCACAAATTGCAGTACCGCTTGCGCCGTTTGCCATAATGATTGTGGTATCATTGGTACTCATGTCGCCGTCAATGGTAATGCGGTTAAAAGATTTTTCCACATTGTCTTCCAAAAGTTTCGCAAGATCGGCGTTAGAAATTGCGGCATCAGTGGTAATATAGCACAACATAGTTGCATGAAGCACCCGCATTGAGGGGTCAATCATTCCTGCACCTTTGGTCATTGCGCCGATATGAATGACTTTCCCGTCAATTTCCAATTCAACTGCGACACTTTTATTCACAGTATCAGTAGTCATAATTGCCTTTGAAGCCTCAATTCCGCCGTCACTTGAAAGCGCATTAGCAGACAATTCAACACCATTGGCAACAATATCCATCGGCATTTGAACACCGATTCTGCCGGTTGATGAAACCATAACCGCATCGGATGAAAGATTCAATTTTTCTGCAACCATATCACAGGTTTTGCGTGCATTTGCAAGTCCGGTTTCGCCGGTGCAGGCATTAGCATTGCCGCTATTGACGAAGACCGCTTGAATAAACTTGGAAGTTTTTACTTTTTCTTTATCCACCAGCACCGGAGCTGCAGCAAATACACATGAGGTAAAAGCCGCGGCGAAGTTTGCCGGACGCTTGGAGTAAATCATCGCACAATCCGCCGCACCGCTGCGTTTAAATCCGGCAGTAACCCCGGAAGCTGTAAAGTCAAGCGATGAAGTAATTGAACCATTTTCAATGAAATTAAACTTACTCATCTATTTTGCCTCCGTAAGTTGCCTTGACATTAATTGCGATTCCGCCTCTCGGACGGAAAAGTCCGACGACTTCGGCCTTTCTCGGCTGTGCAACTTTGACAATTGCGTCCAAAATGGTATTGACTGACTCTTCGTGGAAAGTATTAGCGTTTCTGAATGAATACAAATAGAGTTTCAAACTTTTACTTTCAACGCATTTTTTGTCAGCAATATATCTGATAATGATATGCCCGAAGTCCGGTTGATTGGTCACAGGACACAATGAAGTATATTCCGGGCAATCAAATGTGATTACATAATCACGATTCGGAAATTTATTGTCAAAAGTCTCCAATTTTGCTTGATCCGGAGAGGTCGGATAATTATTTTCCGATCTCTTAAGAAGAGTCAAATCCTTGAAGCGTTCCTGATTATTTTCCATAATATTAATCCTTTAATTTTGTGTTTTTCAAAATTTCTCTCCTTATAAAATAGCACATTTTTTGAAAAAATCACCTTTTTTTAGCAAAAAACTGCTATTTTTTTTAAAATATTTTCAAAATCTCCTTGCTTTTTTGCAAAACAGTAAGTATATTTGTAATGTGTCATTTTTTTTGTACGAAAATTTTAAAACTATTAAAAGAGGTTTATTTATGTCAATTATGAAAAAAAGTTGTGTCGTCGCTTTGATGGTGATGGTCGTATCAGTCTGCTATGCAGGTAACCCGATTGAAAAACTTGGACGCGGAGTTGCGAATGTGGCTTTCAGCCCGATGGAGTTATTGATGAAGCCGGTTGATACCGCTCAAACTCACGGCAATGTAGCCGGTATTACTTACGGTGTTTTCCGTGGTGTTGTCTACACTGTCGCTCGTATCGGCGTCGGGGTCGCAGATATCTGCACATTTTTCATGCCGCTTCCCGGCTGCACTGACAACCCCTATGATGTAGGTTGGGGATATGGTCCTATGGCATTCAAAGATTCTCCGTGGGTTGTTGATGCTGAACATAACTGGGGTGGATTCTTCTATAGTTCTGACAGTTTAGTCACCGGTGATTTCTAATACAAGACTTGCCAATATTTGATTTATTCTGCCCGTAAGAAATTTTTTACGGGCATTTTTCTTTATACGAATAATAAAAGTTGTAACATTTTGATAAAAAAGGATTTAAGTAATTATGAGTTTTTCTTGTGGTTTTGTCGGCTTGCCTAATGTGGGTAAGTCAACACTCTTCAATGCCCTCTGCAAGGGCGGTGCAGAAGCGGCAAACTTCCCTTTCTGTACCATTGAACCCAATACCGGAATCGTTGCCGTACCTGATGAACGCCTGGAAGTCCTGGCGAAATTAGAAAATTCTAAAAAAATCGTTCCGTCAAGTTTGAAGTTTATTGATATCGCAGGTCTGGTCAAGGGCGCAAGTCAGGGTCAGGGCTTGGGAAACCAATTTTTGGGTCATATCAGAAATGTCGATGCAATCGCCCATGTAGTGCGAGTTTTTAAAGACAGCAATGTGGTGCATGTATCAGGCACTATCGACCCGGTGAGTGATATTGAAGTAATCATGACCGAACTTATGCTTGCTGACTTGGAAATGTTGGAAAAACGCCTTAAAAAAAATCGCAAACTTGCCCGTTCAGGAGATAGCGAATTGCTCTTGGAAGTTGAACTTATGAAAGGTTTCATCGATGATTTATCTAATGAGCGTTTACCGCAATTTGACCGCAATGACGAGAAAATCGCTGAAAAAGTCCGCCAATTGGGATTAATTACTGCTATGCCTGCTTTTGTGGTTGCAAACTGCGACGAGGACAGTTTCAAAAATTTCGCAACTAACGAATCAGCACAAGCTCTCTGCGAATATGCTAAAAAACACAACTTGGAAGTCGTACCAGTTTGTGCGAAGTTAGAGGAAGAATTAAGCCAGCTTGACCCCGAAGAGTGTCAGATGTTTATGGAAGAACTCGGAATCAAAGGAACCGGTTTAAATAGCGTAATCAAAACAGGTTACAGACTTCTGAACTATATTACTTTCTTTACCGCCGGCCCGACCGATTCTCACGCTTGGACTGTTACCAAAGGCACTCTCGCACCCGATGCGGCAGGCAAAATCCACACCGACTTGTGCCGCGGTTTTATCCGTATGGAAACAGTATCTTACAACGATATGGTTGAGTGCGGTTCATGGAACAAGGCAAAAGAAGCAGGTAAATTACGCATTGAAGGAAAAGACTATGTAGTTGAGGACGGAGATGTGATTCATGTCCGCTTCTCTGTATAGTTCCAAGTTATTGATATGGAAAAAGTTATGAGAAAAACCGAACTTCTTGCCCCCGCTGGCTCTCCTGCTTGCGCATTAGCCGCATTCGACGCCGGAGCAGATGCTATTTATTGCGGATTGGCAAAGTTTAATGCCCGTGAGCGAGGCGAAAACTTTTCCCCCGAAACTTTGGCTAAAACTATCCAATACGCCCACAGTATCGGCAGAAAAGTCTATATAACCTTTAATACTCTTATCAAAGAATCTGAACTTCCGAGCGTAGTTGAACACCTTGCGCTTCTGGAAAAACTTGAAGCCGATGCCTTGATCGTGCAGGATTTGGGCGTTCTCCGATTGATCAGAGAGTATTTCCCAAAAATAGAAATTCATGCTTCAACTCAAATGGGACTTCACAATAGCGTCGGAGTTAAATGGGCAGAAAAAGCCGGTGTCGAACGAGTAATTCTAGAACGCCAAATTACTATGGATGAACTTAAAACAATCCGTAAATCAACTGATTTGGAATTGGAAGTTTTTATCCACGGCGCATTATGCTGTTCACTATCTGGTCAATGTCTATTTTCTTCATACTTAGGCAGTTACAGCGGCAACCGAGGCCGCTGCAAACAACCCTGCCGTCGCAGATATTTCTCAAATAAAGGCAACGGATTTTTCTTCTCTCCGCAGGATTTGTGTACTATCGATTTAGTTCCGCAGCTCCGTGACATGGGAATTGATTCTCTCAAAATCGAGGGTCGCCTCCGCCAGCCGGACTATGTTTATAATGTTGTAAGTGCCTACCGCATGGTTTTAGACACCCCGACAGACAAACTAAATTCTACTGTCATGGGCGAAGCAAGACGCTTATTATCAAAAAGTTGCGGCCGCAAGTGGTCACACGGTTTTTTCTCCGAAGAGTCAATGAAAGAGTTAATCGCCCACAATAATATCGGCAGTGCCGGAATGCTTTGCGGTGATGTGGCAGATATTGCCGATAATGGTTTCTATTTCATTGCCAAAAAGAAAATTCATGTCGGCGATCGCTTGAGAATCCAACCGCATTCAGGAGATGACGGTCCGGCAATGACAGTTACTAAAATGTTTGTCGATAATAAAGATGTCAAAAAAGCCACCGTCGGTCAGTTAGTATTTGTGTGTTACGACCGGGAAGTGCCGTTGCGTGGTGCAATTTATAAAATCGGCGAAAGTTTCAAAGACTATTCAAGCAGAATTGAAAACTTGAAAGAAGTCCGCAAGAAACTTGATTTGAAAGTCGCTATTTCCAGAAATTCAATCGAAGTTGCAACCTGCAATACCCTCACACCTTTTTGCTGGTCAAAAACTATCGATTTAGCCGATGCCGCGAAACATCCGCTCGATGAAGCAAAAGTAAAAGAAGAATTTTCAAGTGTCGCTTCTAACGATTTTGCTTTGGGAAATATCGAAATTGCCATTGACGGCAAATACTTTATGCCGGGAGCAGTTTTCAAAGAACTCCGCAGAGAGTTTTATGATAAATTAAAGTCGGAAATTAAAGCCGAAGATATTCTTGACAATACTTCCGAGGCTCTGGCAAAGTTCTATTTTGACTACAAACGCATTATCCCCAATTATGCCAAAGTCGAACAAAACAGCGAAACTGTCGCAATCAAAGTCAATGGCGAAACTCCGGGAAATCGAAAAGCGAAAAAGGCTATATCGATTTTTGACTTTAATAAGGAAACCAATCAGGTGATTTTGCCTGAATTTACCCCAGAAACCAGACTTGATACGCTCAAAAAAGCAATAAAATCAGCCTATTCAGTCGGTATCAGATCTTTCCGAGTCGCTTCAATTTTTGAATTGGAACTGCTGAAAGATTATGAGGATATAGAAGTTGTGGCAACTTTTCCGCTCCCTGTATGTAACTCTATGGCCGTCATGGAGTTGAAAGAATACGGAGTTGATCGGGTATTGGGACATATCGAACTTGATTGCAAGTCTTTGGAACAATTGAGAGATAAATCAGTTCTGCCGGTGGAAATTTATCGCTTCGGCAGAGTGGTATTGCTTAATAGCCGTGCGGAGTTTTCGGTTGAAGGCAATGTGAAAGATGCCAGAAGCAACCAGTTTGTGGTAAAAAAAGATAACCGCAGCCGCTTAACTCGAATTTATTCACAACAAATTATGTCGATTCCGAGAATTGAGCGGACTTTTGACTACTACGATTTGCAGAATGCCAATTGGAATGCCAAAGAGACCTCAAAATTCAACTTTGACTTGGATTTGTTATAAAAAAATTTGAAATTTGAATAAACGGTGCTATTGTAAGATTGAATTATAAATACTTAACATAAGGAGAAAAAAATGCCGTATATTGACGCTTATTTGGAATTTATGATTGAGAACAAAGCTTCCGACGTTCACTTGTCCAGCGGACAGCCTGCTATTTACCGTATCGACGGTGATATTATTTTCACCGAAAGCGATATTTTGACCAGCGAAACCATTCTCGCTATGGCAGAAGAAATCATGCCGGAACGCAACCGTCTCCAATTTGCTGAAACCAATGATACAGACTTGGCATATTCTATTCCGACCGGCGACCGTTTCCGTGTGAATGTCTTCCGTGACTTGAATGGTGTCGGCATTGTTATCCGTTTGATTCCGTCAAAAATTCTCAACTTTGAAGACTTGAATTTGCCGAATGTCATCCGTGACTTCTGTCACTTGCACAAGGGTTTGATTTTAGTTACAGGTCCGACCGGTTCGGGTAAATCAACCACCCTTGCGGCGATGGTTGACTACATTAATAGAAATCGTACCGACCACATTATCACCATTGAAGACCCGGTGGAATTCGTGCATAAAAGCCGTAAATGCCTGGTAAATCACCGTGAAGTCGGCCGCCATACAAAAAGTTTCAGTGCGGCACTTCGTGCAGCATTGCGTGAAGACCCTGATATTGTTATGGTCGGTGAGTTGCGCGACTTGGAAACTGTGGAAATCGCTCTTGAAACAGCGGAAACAGGGCACTTGGTTTTCGGTACACTCCATACTACAACTGCGGCAAGTACAGTTGACCGTATCATCCAGCAGTTCCCGGCAAACCGACAGGCACAGATCCGTGCGATGCTTTCAACCTCATTAAAGGGTGTTGTTGCGCAGACGCTTTTGAAAAAAATCGGCGGCGGCCGTTGTGCGGCATTGGAAATTCTGGTGGTCAACTCTGCGGTTTCTGCGCTTATCCGTGAAAACAAAATTTACCAGATTCAATCAACCATGCAGACCAGCCAGAAACTCGGCATGAAAACTTTGAACGACGCTTTGTGCGAACTTATCGAAAAAGGTATGGTTCGTCCCGAAGATGCAGTTCAGAAGTCAATTGACCGTCAAGATTTGAGAGAACTCTTTATGCAAAAAGGCATTGAATTTGATGGCGACTTCGAAGAATAATTTTGAAGATAGAACAAACTTTATAAATCATGATATTGCGGACTGTGCTTACGAGTTCAGTTCGCGTTATCTTATGGAGATAAGTTTCGACGGCTCAAACTACGGCGGCTGGCAGATTCAGCCAAATCGGGAATCCGTCCAGGAAACTGTCGAAAAAGTCTTGTCCAGACTCTATAATTACCAGAAAATCGAACTTGTCGGGAGCAGTCGAACCGATGCCGGAGTGCATGCAATCAACTTTGCCGCCGCATTTCTTGCCCCCAAATCTCCCGCTATCCCCATTGGGAAACTCAAAAACTCCCTGAATATGATGTTGCCTTCGGATATAAAAATCCAAACCATCAAGGAGGTTGATTTAAATTTTCATGCCCGATTTTTTGCTTTGGGCAAAGCCTATACCTATGTAATCAAACTTGCAGGTGCAACTCCATTCAGCAACCGCTACTCTCATGCGCCTCGGCACAAAATGAATATTGAAGCCATAAAAAAGGCAACCGAACACCTCGTAGGCACTCATGATTTCTCCAGTTTCGCCTGCGTGGGAAATCCGATAGAAGATGCAGTAAGAACACTTTATCGAATTGATGTGCAGACTTTCGGCGATTACTTGACACTGACCTATGTCGGAAACGGATTCCTCTACAAAATGGTAAGATGCTTAACCGGCACTCTGCTTGCCGTCGGAGCAGGTAAATTCCAAGCGGACGAAGTCAAAACACTTTTGGAGGCAAAAGATCGAACTTTGGGACACACTACGGCTTCACCGGGCGGACTTTTTCTGGTAAAAGTCTTCTACGACCAAGACGAGATGGATAATTTCACGCTCGACCACCTGCCGTATAATTATTAATTATTCCGGAATCAAGACAAAAAAATGGAGGCCTGGATCGGAGTCGAACCGATTTTCGCGATTTTGCAGACCGCTGCCTAACCGTTTGGCTACCAAGCCTCGTTTACGAGATACCTTAATATATACTCTTTTTTGAAAATTTCCAGTCGAAAAGTAAATTTTTATGCAAAAAAGTTATTTTTTAATGATTTTTTCGACTTTTACGCCCTTATAAAGCAGCTTTATTGTCGTTTCAAGGTTAAAAAGTGAGTGGTTAACTTTTTTCAATTCACCGCTGCCGATGTCAAACTCAAAGGGCAAAAGTTTACCGCTGCGCCCGGTCGAAGTTATCACAATATTATAAATACCTGATGAAGTTTCATTAAGTTCCAGCAAGACGTAATTGCTTTTGAAATCTTCAAACGACATGCGAGCCAATTCACTTTTTACCGTCTTATCATCTTCGGCGAACTCATTAAACTGCTGCATATTAATACGGCACTCTCTGCCGCTCTCAATTTTCAAAGAAACAAGTTCATACCCTTTTTCACTTTTTCTCATCTGAAATTCCGCTTTGCCGATTCCCTGAATCATATTATCCGGCAAACCGACTGCCGCCAAAATTTTCTCGCAAGCAACATTGGTCGCATTAAAAATCAAATTCTGCTGATCAGACTTATCGCTCAACTCAATTTTGCCCTCGCCAAGTTGAGTTAAAAGCCGTTTAATCAACAACTTATCTCTATTGAATACCACGGAACTCTGAACATTCTCAAACTCTCCTGAACGGAATTTCAGATTTTTAATATTGGAAGTAAGTTCAAAAATATTGTTCTCCCAATCAAGCTGCAATAATCCCCCCATGCCGTCGAAATTGAGTTCATCAAGATGCATTGAACTATTGCTTAAACTTAAAATTTTGTTGCTGAAAAGTTTGCTCCAATCGAAGTTCAAACAACAATCAAACTTGCCACCACCATTATAGGTTCCATTAATCGCCGTAAAATTGCCGTTTTGACTATTCATCGCCAAACTTCCGACAACCCTCGGACAAGCAATAAATATATTATCGCCTTTTACAGTGAAATCTGTCGCACTTGCTTTGTACAAATTAGGATAATCAAGCGTCGTATCAACAGAAGCGAAAGTTCCGTGCAGTTTGTCCGCCACATCAAAATTACCCTTCTCGCCGCTGAATGAAATTTGACGATTAAGAATCTGATTACTGTTAAGGACAAAATTAAATTCAATATGGCATAAGGGTTTTTCCACATGAAGTTTAAGCGGCTTGACATACTCCAAGTTATCAGCGGAAATATCCAGTTTCCCGTCACACGCCAACTGTTTTTTTGTGCGGTCAATCATTAATTCTGAACGGACTTTTTCCAATTTCACTTCACCATTCTTGGCACTGGCTGCCGACATCTCCAAAAGCGCCTTTCTTATCGTCCAATTGGGCAATAAGTTTAAACCTCCCTCAAAGGCTACTTGCTCCATAAGCATAGTTCCCGCTTCCATTTTGCTGCCTGCCAAATTCAAATAGACCATGCTATTCAAATCCGACTCATCAGGGTTGCGGAATAACTTCACATTACCGATTAAATTATAAAATTTCAGGTCAGGGAGATTTTCAGACTTGACAGTTGCATCAACCGCCGAAATCTGCCAATTATCTGACGCTTCATCGATTCGATCATCACCGAACTGCAACTTGATCTCGTGGCCTGAATAGTTAAATTGACGATACTTGCCATCAACAGAGCCGAATGCCAAACTACCCTTAAAATAAGGTTCAAAAGTATCTTCGGAGGTCATTTTTAACTCACAATCTCCGACCAATTTACCATTATAAGCGACAAAATAAGTGTCATCTTTTTTCAATTCGGCATTATCGAAAGTCAACTCATAACTGAAACTCACATTTTCAGATTTTTCGCCGGCACCGGACAATTTGAAACTATTAGGGTTAAAAAGCAAGTCATAATTACGGTATTTCGCCTTTATCATCGGAGCGTAACCGCTTGAATTTAAACGATTTACCTCCCAGCAGTTAGTATCTAAATCCCATTTGCCGATCAAGTGGTGTTTCAGCAGTGCAGAATTTCTCGGTTGCTCGAATCCCAAAAGTTCCTTGAAAGCATTGTGATAAAATTCAATCTCGCCATTGAAGTTAATTCCATTGAACCCCTCCTCGTCCTGCGAAAAGACCAAATTGGTCAATCTCGCACGCAAAGGCAATACCATAACCGCATCATTCAAAGTAACTTTCCAGCGGTTTTTATTAAAGTATTCCCAAGAAATTGTGCCATGCGACAGACCGTGAAGCGAAAGAATCGATCCCTTAATTGTCGCATCTCTGGTAAATTTACTTTCGCCGGTGATAAATTCAAATGCACGCTTTTTGAGATCATACTTGAAATTTCCGACAATAAGTTCGTTGCTATTCAAGTGGAATAAGGTCGGCAGACCGAAGTTGAAGTCGATAAACTCAAAATCTTGCTGATATGCCGAATATTCACCGAAAATCAACCCAGATTGACTGTCGACGAAACTTTTTACCCGATAGTTGTCAAAATTTAAAGCAAACAACAAATCGCCATTACTCAACTGACTTACCAGAAATGTCGCAGGTGCAGTCTTTTTCTCACCCTTGAAGTTGATTAACTCCAAGTTGCAGTTCATTTTGAAATTGGCGTACTCTTCATTATTGATACTCAATTCTTTAATCAAATCGGCGATATTCGCCGTAAGTTCTTCAAAGGTCGCCCCATTAACCGTCTTGTTGCTTAAATCAAGCGAAAAAGTCGCATTTGAAGTAATTTCGATAAAGTCACTCGACATTTTTTTGGGGAAAACTTTTCCGACAGAGATAAAATCATAGTTCAAAAGCACCTCGCCAAGTGCCAATTTCTGTGTGGCAATACTGGTGAATTTTTCGGAGACAATTTGTTGTTTATCGTAATTAAAACTGACCGATTTTCCATGAAATAACTCATTTGAACCAACTGCGAAAAGCAGCATTTGCTTCCTGACTTTTATCGCAAAAAAATATCCGCCGACTATCAAAGAAACAACGACAATCGCTATTAAAATTTTTAAAATTCGTTTCCACATAAATATCTTCTCTTTTTTTGTTGTTTCAGTAATTTAACACCATTTTTGCTAAATGTCAAATTTTTTCTTGCAAGTTGACAAAATCTCTCTCTAAAAAAAGGATTTTTTATGAGTTACATCAAAAATATCTCCGCAGGAGAAAATATTGTCATCGAAAATTTGGGCGATGATTCAATCAGAATTCACAATAATTTTTCGACACAAAATCTTAAATTGTCACTTCCGAGTTACTTTGATTGGGCGTATGAACCGTCCAAAATCGATCAGGGCGACCACCGCTATTATTTTCACATCTCCAACTGCCTTTTTCAGGTCAATGGTCACTGGTACGAGGAGCAGGACATCCATTATACGCCCTCTAACGGCATAACCTGCGACCTCTATTTGCGAGTTCGAGAAAATCCCGATTCCATGGAAGAAATTCCGGAAAAACGGCTGTTTATCGAATTTGTAATAAAACGCCGTGAAGACAACAAAATTATATTGCCGGACAATCCCTATGATTATCATCTTTTCCGTTTTTTGCTGCTTAATGGCAAAATAGAAGTTATCCGCATGTGTCCGGCAGTAGTTTCAATTAACTGTATCGAAGGCGGTTTTGTCGCCTACCGCAACTACAAACAAATCTATGTCCGCAATAAGTCCGGTCAAAATGCACCCGCTTATCAGGGGATACCGACTTATTCCCGTGACCATGGAGCAATTTTAATTGAAACTCCGATTCTCAAAAACGGCAATTCACATTCAGCAAAACCGCTCACCTATTCCGGCGAAAATCATATCAGCCTCGGTGAGTAAGTTGAGTTTTTTTAGGTTAAAAATTGGAATATTTTACCGAGTTATCCTTCAAAATTTTCCGAAAAACCCGATAGTTCGGACACATTTTTTCCACTTCACGCCAAAAAAGTGCCGAATGATTCATCTGCTTTCTGTGTGCGAGTTCGTGACAGATAACATAATTGATTATCTCCGGCTCGCACATTATTAAGTTCCAAGGGAAATTGATACTGCCCGAAGTCAAACACGAACCCCAACGGGTCGAAGCATTGGTAATTTTCATCAATTTGTACGGAATTTGAAAAGTATTTGAGACCCCGTCCAAAGCCTTCTGTAAATAATTTTTTGCCAAATGGCGATAAAGCAAACGGAAATTTTCGCGAATTTCATCTTTGCTTTTTGAGTAGGGAATAATAAATTTTTCACCGTCAAAAGTATAGACCGAGCCGAACTCCCAACCATATAGTTTACCCAAATAAAAAAACTTATCATCCGCCTCAAAGTTGTGCCGAGATTCATTAATTCTATTGATTTTCTGACAGACTTTGCGCAACCAAAGACGATAATCATCAAGCAGTTGTGCAACCATTTTTTCAGTGAGTAATGAGTGCGATTTGATAAAAACAGTTCCACTTTCCCGGTCAACTCCGACTGCAATAGATTTCCGACGGGAGATAATTATTTTGATTGTTCCGAACTCTTTGTCTTGATAATTCATGATTTTACTGAAATTTGTTAAAAAAATATCTCTATGTCTTTTTTTTGTTTTGAAAAATCGAGAGGCGAAGTCATAAATTGACCGAAGTGTACAGAGGTACACGAGAGTCAATTTTGACAAGCATATCATTTTTCAAAACAAAAAAAATGGCAGTCCCGCAAGGATTCGAACCTCAACTAAATGAACCAAAATCACTTGTGCTGCCATTACACCACGGGACTGCTTATAACAGAATCAAAACTGTTACATCTCTTAATATAATATCTTTTTTGTTTTTTTCCAGTATTTTTTTGAAAAAATTAAGTTTTTTTTTGCAAATAACCGAACGATTTAATTTGAAACAACCTTGCGATTAAGAAAATTTCTTACAAATTCACTCTTTGAATGGTCTTTTAAATAATGCGCATTGCCGTAATCAGCAATACCTTTTATGTTACGATCCAAAACCAAAACTTTACTGCTGATGGCAAAAATACTGTCAAGTTCATGAGTCACAATCACCACTGTCGCTTCAAGTTTCTGCTGCAAATTTTTAATCAGCATATCCAATTCCGCCGAACTTATCGGATCCAGCCCGGCAGACGGTTCATCAAAAAATAGCAGTTTCGGGTCAAGTGCCAGAGCCCTCGCCAAACCGGCACGCTTTTTCATCCCCCCGGAAATTTCCGACGGCAGGAAATCAACATACTTTTCCAAGCCTACCAATTTTAATTTTTCGATTACAATTTCACGAATTTCTTCGGGGGTTTTGTCAGTGTGTTCTTCCAGCGGCAAAGCGACATTTTCGCCGATTGTCAATGCTCCTAATAACGCCCCGGATTGATAGGTTATACCGATTTTTTTCATCATCTCGCCACGCTCACTATCGCTCATCGTGACTAAATTCTGACCGTAAATATTAATTTCACCTGCAAGCGGCTGATACAAGCCGATAATATTTTTTAATAATGAACTTTTTCCGCACCCTGACTGACCGAGAATAGCGACGACCTCACCACGATGCACATCGAAACTGATGTTACGCATAATGGTTTTGTCTCCGTAACCTATTTCGACATTTTTTAAACTCAAAACTACTTCATCGCCCATTATTGCCGCACTCCAAATTAAGTCAAGGAATTTAAAATTGTGATAATTGCATCGCTGATAACCACCGCAAAAATACTCGTTACCACCGCATTAGTTGCACTGCGTCCGACACCTTGAGCATCCATACTTGACTGCAAACCTCGGAAACACCCAACCAGAGCAATTATAATTGCGAAAATCAGCGATTTTCCCACCCCGAAAAGAAACGCATCGGGCGTAAGCACATTAAAAGTTCTTGTAATATACGCCGCCATCGGCACATCACCGACAGTTACTCCAATACATAACCCTCCAAGCAATGCCGCAATATTGCCGAAGCAAGTCAATAGAGGCATTGCCACTGACAGAGCAATCAACTTGGGGATAACCAGAAATCTCGCAACGGAAATTCCCATAGTATTAAGCGCATTAACCTCTTCATCGACAATCATCGTACCGATTTCCGCCGCAAAAGCCGATCCTGCCCGTCCGGTAGCAATAATTGCTACCATAACCGGGCCTAATTCCATCAGGACAGACCAGCCGACTAAATCGACAATAAATATTTGAGTTCCGAATTGCGCCAACTGCAATGCTCCCTGAAACGCCAGAATCGTTCCGAGCAAAAAGCAAATAATCAGCACAATCGGCAAAGATTTTACTCCACATTGCTCAAGATAATAGAAAGTTTCACGCCAACGAATTTTGAAAGGATGCCGCAAGGCCTCAAGCAAGGCACTTGCTGTATTCCCTAAAAAATCTAAACACTGATAAAGTTCATAGTGCTTACTTTTGATACTACGCTCGATTTTATCCAGCAATGACATGTAAATTTAGAATCCCCGCTGCTGCATTTTCTGCTGTTTGACTTTCGGTTCTTCCAAGTAAAGTGAGAACCAAATATCGCCAAGAGCAGCATTAGAAAAATGTTTTACCTTACCATTAGCAAGTCGTTCATAGTTATCATTGATAACATGGTTATCGACCTGGTTTTTTGCTTTGGCAAGCAATACAACTGCTTCTTGGATCATATCTTTTTTGACCATAATCCATGACAGAAGGGCATAAATCAAAACCGCATCATCACCCTTGAACTTCGCCGCTTTTTTCTGCAAATAAGGAATAAGTTTCGGGTCGTCATTTTTGTACATTCTCACGCCTTTTACAGCGACACTGCGAGCGTCAAAAATGAGAGATTTCGGCAATAATTCATCAACTTTTTTGAATTCTTTCAATTGGAAATAGAGCATCATGCGCATTGAATTGATTTGGCGTTTCAGCATAACATTCCAAATAAAATATTTATTCGCGCGATTGGTGATTTCCAAGCACTTACGCAAAGCATTATTCTGTTCCTTTAATAACATCTGCTGTGCGCTTTTGGCATTACCGGTCTGGCGATACTGCATGATATTGATCTGGCGATTGATTTTGCCTTGGGTCTTCATCATGACATCCTGAATATCACCGGTAATATTATTGATCCGGTTACGGATGAACAAACCAATTGCCAACTGGGTCAACAAAACCACTGCGATACCGGAAGTTACCGCCCATGCAGTTCCCCAACTTTCCAGTGTACTATAATAAGTCATAACTCCCAAACTCAGAGCTATTATCATTGTCAACATATTTTTATCTCCTTACTTTTTAATGTCGTATTATTTTTTTCTTCTCTGCTTCTGCTGTGCTTTTTTCTTCAATTTATTCAAGCGTTTGCGTTTCTCCTGTTCCTTGCGGCTGATTTGACCGGGGGTATTCATCATAGCGAGGGTAGGATTAGGCATATTGTCAAAATCCGGCATTGCTCCGCTTGAAAGCATACGATTAACCAATGTGTTACTTTTCAACATCTTACGCATAGTATTAAATTGATTTATCATACCGCTGACTTTTTCCTGACTTACACCGCTGCCTTTGGCAATGCGTTTTTTGC
>JAZRSP010000088.1:0-3679 GCA_045651565.1 Victivallaceae bacterium
GCCTGTTTAAATTTCCCTTCTTCCAAATGCTTTTTTACTGCGTCTTGAACTTTTTTTATAAGTTCCTGACCTATGAGCTTTTGGTTGGTTTCATTAAAAATATTTTCTATTTTTTCTTTGTCATCATCTTTGTATAACGCACGAATTAATTTTTCTACACGACTATTTTTACCCGGAGCAAGAGCTGTTACCGCATCACGTAACGGTGCCAAGTATGTCCAACGCAAACAAGCCAGAGCCCCATCTTCAATGGAGGCTTGCGTGTCAGGACGATTTCCGCCCCAACGTTTAGTTGCAATTCGTTGCGTTTTTTCATCATAAGTGGCGATGAAATGTATGCTTACTGTTGATTTTGAGTTATCAACAGGATCGTAATTTAACGCTTCTAAAAAGAGCCCCTTGTCTAATTCAGAAAGCCCTGAAAAAAAAAGATCTATTTGAAAAGATTTCTCTACCGAACCTTTTTGTGGATGGTGGTAAAAATCATCCAAAGAAATCCAAACGGGATCATTCCCTGTAGAACCACTCATTCCTAATGCTATTCTAATAGCATCAATAAGAGAAGATTTTTCCGTATTGTTTTCCCCAACAATAACATTTAAATCAGGGTTAAAATCGACAGAAAAGCTTTTGAGTCTTCTAAAATTTTGAATCTGTACTTTACTTAAATACATCTAACTTTATCTCCTATTCCGTACAGCTGGTTCACGAGGTTGTCGATTTGCGTTTCGAGGGCAGAGGTGTCTGCATCTGGATCGGCTGACTTGGTGGCAAGGATTTGTTTGACAATATCCGCCAGTTTTTCTTTGTCTGCATCTTTTATTTCAGGGACCGGCAACTGCTGAATCATTGGTGCAGAAAAGTTGATTCCACCATCTATACCAGAAGAGCTGTAACACTCTTTCAAATAGAATTTTATTACAGATGAATTCAAAATAGCAGCAAGTACCGCAAAACCGATTTTGCTTGTTTTTAGTTCTCGTAACAATATCGTTGATTTACCTGCGATATAGTTGCCATGTTGATCCCAAAAACATTCAAAATGACGTAATCCGGTAATTATAAGTTTCTCACAATTTTCTTGTATAAAGCGTTTGGGAAAATTATTCTTGAAATCACTTTTTTTAATGCATGGATGCAAGAATTTGTTCTTGAGATAGGAAGTTTGCTTTTGCCCCCACAGACAAATAAATGGATCTATTGTGCCGGTGTTAATCAGTCTAAAACTCTCTGCTGATGGTTCGGCTTCATCTGTGATAAATGGTATCAACTCATATGCTTCTTTAGTTGTAAATGGATTTTCCACACATATAAAGTCATCTACTCTATGGGGCATTTGATATATATTCAACACTTTGCCCAGATTTTCAGACAGGCAAACCCCTAAATTTTTATTCGGGATTAAATTTTTATCTACAGGATGTTGAGAAATGCGACAATAACCATCTGTAAAATATTCAACAGCTATATGAGAAGTCGGCGTTTTGCTAAAAAAACTTACAACAGGAGTATTGCCTGCTTCAAATACTTTGATTCTTGAACAATCACTCAGTAAATAAACATTATCAAGGTATTTTAAGCGTAGAGCTTCTCCATAATCCATAGAAAGCCACTTGTTGGGAGTAATAAAAGAAACAACTCCTGCAGAGTTTAATAAATTCATTGATAATTCAAAGAAAATAATATAAATATCCCAATTCCCTTTGGCGGTCTGATAGTTTGTAGCATATTGAGTTCTGAAATTAGTACCATTTTGTTCATCCAGGGCTGTCATTAATTCAGAATCTATGTACGGCGGATTTCCGATCACGATGTTAAAACCGTCTTCGATATTAAACATCCATTTGGGGTTGAAGAACGGAGAACTTGTCATCTGATTAAAGGGGTTCCAATCTGCCAGTTTTGCAGCTTCCTGATTGATGGTGTCTGTGACAACAGCACTTTCTTTTTCAAGATCTTTCTGACATTTTTTCAATTTTTTTGCCAGTTGATCACGCTTGGCTTTATTGGCATCCACCTTGAACAAAGATTCTGATTCACCGGGGAACAGATCATTACTTGTGGCATCTTCCCATTTTTCTTCAAGGTACTTTGCCTGTTCCGCTTCCAGTTTTATGATTTCCTGCTTCAATCTGGATACTTTATCCGCATCTCCTGTTGAAGAGAGAGAAATCAACAACTTTTTCAACTCTTCACGTTTTGCTTTGTCAGCCTTACGCAGCTTCTTCTTTTCGGCGTGAGTTTTTACTGAGAAGTATTCAGCTCTGATCTTCTGCAGCTCGGAAGTCAGCTTTTGAACTTGAATATCACTTGTCCAGTCAAAAGCATCCAGATTTACATCCAGCAATGAATTGGCGGCAACGAAGTGCATTTCAAGGTTCGGCAAAGGTTCAACACCACAGTTTTCCTGTTCCGGCTCCACTTCACTTTCAGCCAGCAAGGAAATAAAACAGCGGAGTTTGGATATCTGAACTGCAATCGGCTGGATGTCAACACCATAGATGCAATTTTGGATCAGGTGCAGCTTGCGATCATACAAATCTTTCTGACATCCGACCGGATCAAGTTTTTCCAGTATCCGTACCAGATTCTGAAGCAGACCGATGGGAAATGCTCCGGAACCACACGCCGGATCAAGAATCTTGCAGTTATTGATCGCTTCAATGACACAACTTTTCTGTTTTTGGCTGAAGTTGGGGTGATTATCACTGGCGACCAAATCCCGGATGTCATCTTCAGTAAGACCACACGCAGGGATCGTATTGAGAATGTAACGGCACAGGCTTTCTTCCACCATATAATCCACGATGTCACGCGGGGTGTAAAACGAGCCGGTTGATTTCTTGGCTGTCACAGAGGTTTCCGGATTGTAACTTGCCAGCAGGTTTTCAAAGACCATACCCAGCAGCTCCGGATCAAGTGCTACAGTGAATTCATCACGGGAGCTTTCATCAATAGTAAAATTGTACTGAGACAGCAAGGGGATTAAACCCAATACCTTTTCTTTGCCATGCTTTTTGTCACCGTAGATGTCATTCAGATTAACAATCTTATTATCTTCTTCCGTTGTCCAGAATAATTCATCGGGCACAACCAACTTTTCACGATTCGCCGGGTGATTGGAAAACGCATCTATGATAATATTATCTTCGTTGTCATCCAAACAAGAGAACAATCCTCCGTTCAGAAAAGGGATGTCTTTTACAAGTTTCAAAAATGACTCTTTGCCGGAATCAGTAAAGAAATCTTCATAGCGGTAACAGGTGTAAACGTGGTATTGATGATTTCTGCCAGGAGCATATTCCGGAGCTTGGAATTTTCGATTGTCGGCAGTGTCGTGTTCTGTGTTGAGCGTGGCGAAAAACAAGTTTTGCAGGATCGCTTTGTAATAGGAACTTGCATCGCAATCCTTTTTCAATATTGAATTGATATACTTTTTATCAAACAGCTCTGCAGGGACCAACTCTTTACGACGCATGAACCAGACAAAAATCGTTCTGGTAATCAGACGAATCAGAGGCACCTGACTTTCCTTTTCAGGGAACTTGACATGCTGCAATGCCCAGAAAAACCAGTTGGAAAGTTTCGCATAAAACTCTTTATTCAGAGCTTCAACAGAAAATGCTTCACGGAGCTTATCCAAGGTCTTGTCAGATTTACGCAATAATTCAAAACGCTG
>JAZRSP010000089.1:0-6570 GCA_045651565.1 Victivallaceae bacterium
TGTTTCTTTTCAATTTTCGGAGTAGTTTGAACAACTTTTTGTTTGGTGTTTTGCGTTTGTTTTTCGGCAAGTTTCGCTTTCCGCTCACGGAGTTTTTCAAAATAGTAATCGTAGTCGCCAACTTGCGTGAAAACTTCGCCGTCACCCTCAAAGGCGATGATTGTGTCGCATACTCGATTCAAAAAATATCGGTCGTGGCTGACCAGAATCAATGTCCCATTGTAGTTCAATAGCGACTCTTCCAGAAGTCGAAGCGATGTCAAATCCAAATCGTTGGTTGGTTCGTCCAAAATCAGAAAATTTCCGCCTTGTTTCAAAATTTTAGCCATGATAATTCGGGCTTTTTCTCCGCCTGAAAGGTATTTGATTTGGGTATTTATCCGCTCATCTTCGAAAAGAAATCGCTTTAAGTACCCCCAGACAGAAATTTTGTCGCTCCCAAGTTGGATTGATTCAATTCCGCCCGCGACCTCTTCTACGACAGTTTTTTCCTCATCGAGTTTGAGTTTGCCCTGGTCGATATAGTTAAACTCCAATGCCGGTGCGTGTTTGACTTTGCCATTATCCGCTTTTAATTCGCCGGTGATAATTTTCAGCAATGAACTTTTGCCAATCCCGTTAGGCCCGATGATTCCGACCTTGCTCAGAGGCTTGAACTCGTGCGAAAAATTTTTAATAATCTGCCGTTCGCCGAATGCGAGATTGATGTTCTCCAAAATAACCGTCTGGTTGCCGATTCTGCCGGCAGGGGGAATAATAAGTTCCATTTCGCCGACTCTTTCCGGGGCTTTGATTGCGGAGATATTTTCAAAGTTTTTGACTCTGCCGAGATTGCGTTTAAGTCTGGCTTTGGGAGAGCGGCGAATCCATTCAATCTCTTTGGCAAGAAAGCGTTTGCGTTTGGATTCGCTGATGTCCTGCAATGTTTCACGCTCCATTTTGCCCGTCATGAAGTCCGCATAAGACCCATTATAAGAGTAAAATTCCCCATTATCCAATTCAACCACCCGATCCGCCAGCCGATCCAGAAAATAGCGGTCGTGAGTGATAAAAAGACAACTGCCCTTGAATTCATCAAGGAAATTCTCAATCCACTGAATCAACTCCACATCCAAGTGGTTAGTCGGTTCATCGAGGAGAAGCAAATCCGGTTCGGCAATAATTGCCCTTGCGAGGGCGACTTTGCGAGTTTCTCCACCGGAAAGATTCTGGCAGGGCATATTGGCTTTTAAGTTCAATCGGTCGAGAATTATTTGCAGTTTTTTATCTAAATTCCATGCGTCGTGCATGGTCAAAAGGTGTTCGATTTTCTCGTGTTCCAATGCAGAAGTGCGGCGGTCTTCGTATTTTTCCAGCAAATCCTGCCAGAATTTCAAGCCGTCGGCGATATTTTCTTTGACGGAGGCTTCTCTATTAATTTCGAAGTCCTGCGGCAGGTAACTGATTCGGAGATTATTCATGATACTGACTTTGCCGTCAATCGGGGTAATTCGACCTGCAATCATTTTTAATAATGTCGATTTGCCGCAGCCATTGCGACCGACTAATGCAACATGTTCATTCTCGTGGATAGCAAACTCCGCATCACGGAAAAGCACTTGCAACCCAATATTGAAATTTAAATTTTTTACTGACCACAAAACTTTCGGTGTCATAAATCCTCCTGAAAAACCTTTTTGAAATATAGCACATTTTCAGGATTTTTCAAGGTGATTTTATCTCAACTGTTTTCTTTTTTCCAATTTGCAGGTGAAATTCCGCAATTTTTTTTGAAGTCTTTGGAGAAGTGAAATTGGTCTTTGTATCCTAATAAAAATGCACATTCACCGATAGATTTATTTTCTGTCAGGTATTTTTTAGCTATTTCCATGCGGCGTAGACGGATATATTTTTTTAATGACATGCCGAATTCATCTGGAATTTTATGTGATAAATAAGAGACAGAGCAACCGAGTTTTTCTGATAATTCAGTCAGGGAGATATTGTGAATTAAATTATTATTGACATAACGTTCCAAGCGTTGTTGCCAACTTTGCATAGATTGTTTAATTAGTTCATTTTCTGCAATGTATTCACTTAAATATTTTATTAAATTGCCGATATTTTTCATCTCTTCGTACGATGAACTGCGTAAATTCTCAATTGGATTATTTTTGTCGGCAAGTTGTCCAAAAAATATTGCTCCAATGTATATTCCATGTTTATCGTATAAAGGAATTATTCCCTCCCATAATCCGGCATGACAGAGATAAATTTGCATATTACGGCTTTTTTTCGCCTCCAACAAGTGTTTTTTGTCGCATTCAATACATTTTTGATTAAAATTCTCATCGGGCCGATTGGTGCGGCAGAAAGGACTTCGCTCTCTAATAGACAGCAAATCCATCTCCTCATCTTTGATATCAAAAAAAGTAATTCTAATTCCGATTACTAAGTAGAGTAGTTCAATAATTTTGTTTAATTCTTCAGTTTTTACTGTGTAGTCCTTCATACTTTATTATAGCACAATTTTTGAAAAAGTATAATCGTTTTTGCAAAAAAATGCCAGAAAATACATAAAAAAGTTGTTTTATCCATTGGTTTTTCGTAAAAATCATGTATAATATACATGGTGTAAAGAAATTTTTAACGCAAAAGAATAAAAACAGGAGATGAATTATGAAAACAACTTTCGCCCTCTTTTTCGGGAATCGCGGTTTTTTTCCGGAAACCTTGATTGACGCCGCCAGAAATGAATTAAATTCGAAACTCAAATCTTTGGGATTTGATACCTTGTTGCAACCCAATGACTTGACCCGTTACGGCGCAGTTGAAACCGCTGCCGAAGGCCGTGCTTATGCTAAATTTTTGGCAGAACACAGGGGAGAATACGACGGAGTGATCCTTTGCTTGCCGAATTTCGGAGATGAAAACGGTGCATCGGAGGCTTTGCGTGATGCTGGAGTGCCGATTTTTATTCTGGCATATCCTGACGAGTTAGACAAAATGGACTTTGCGCATCGTCGAGATGCTTTCTGCGGTAAATTTTCTATCATGGACGTTTTCACTCAATTCGGAATACCTTTTACCGTCGGAAGCAAGCACACTATGTCGCCTGCTGACCCTGCGTTTACAGAAGATATTCGCCAGTTTGGCGCAGTTTGCCGTATTGTGAAAAAAATGAAACGCTGCCGAATCGGAGCAATCGGAGCCAGACTGACACTTTTTAAAACTATCCGTTTCGATGAAGTAACTTTGCAGAAATACAATATTACCACCGAAGTTTTTGACAACTCCGACTTGTTGGTAAAAATGAATAGTATCGCTGATAATGATAGCGAACTTCTGAAAAAAATTGAAACCTTTAAAAATTATACAGACTTCTCCGAAGTCCCGGCGGACAGTCTTTGTCGATTGGCGAAACTCTCGCTTGCAATTGATAGAATTATTGCTGAAAATGAACTTGATGCAGTGGCTTTGCGTTGTTGGAGCGACTTGCAGCTTACTGCTAAAATTGCGCCGTGTGTGGTGTTAAGTGAACTCAATGATCGCAATATCGTCGCTGCATGCGAACTTGATGTCGGTAATGCAATTACCATGATGGCTCTTGCTGCTGCATCTGATGAGCCGGCGGCATGCTTGGATTGGAATAATAACTATCCCGGTGATGATAATGGCTGTATTCTTTTCCATTGCGGCCCGGTACCGCAGAAACTTATGACTGGCAAAGGCAAGGTGATTGACCACCCGATGTTTGCCAAAGGGTTGGGACCAGGTTGCAGTTATGGTTGTAATATCGGTTTTATTCAGCCCATGGAATTTACTTTTGCTTCAACTCTGACCAAGGATGGTAAACTTTGTTTCTACTCCGGTGAAGGGGAATTTACAGATGCACCTTTGGGAGAGGGATTTTTCGGTTGCGGAGCTGTTGCACACATTGAGAACTTGCAGAGAAAACTTAAAAATATCGGTTATGCCGGCTATCGTCACCATGTGAGTGTAACTCCGGGTAAGTGGCAGTGGGCAATCAATGAAGCTTTGACTCGTTATTGCGGCTATGAAATGACAGATTTGGATAAGTAACAGATGAGTTATCTTGGAATTGACATAGGATCAAGTCAAGCGAAAGCGATTGCTTTTTCCTCTTCCGGCGATTGCTTGTGTACTGCTTACGGCAAGTACAAGTACCTGATTGAAGAAGCAGGTGCAATGGAGCTTGACAGCGATGAAGTTATCGAAAAAGTTTTCAAGGCAATCAAAGAGTGCGCCGAATTTGTAAAATCAAGTGACCCGATTCAGACAATTTGTGTTTCTTCGCAGGGAGAAGCTTTTACCATGCTTGACTCTGACGGCAAAACCCTGATGAATGCGATGATTTCCGGGGACAGTCGGGCAGCTGATTGTATGGAGGAGTTTTCTGAAAAATTTGGATTGGAGCGAATTTATCAGATCACAGGACATACGCCATCGGCAATTTTCAGCCTGCCGAAAATTTTGTGGGTAAAGAAAAATCATCCTGAAATTTTTGCAAAATGCAAGAAAATTTTGTGCTTTGAGGATCTTTTGTGTTATCGCTTGACCGGAGTAGGGGCAATAGGTTATCCTTTGGCAGGGAGAACGTTGCTTTTTGACATAAACACTCATGAATGGAGCGAAGAAATTTGCAAAGAGGCAGGAATTGATGTTGCATTGCTGCCGAAAGTTTTCCCGTCAGGAAGTTGTGTCGGTAAAATTTCTCCAAATGTGGCAAAAAAGTTGTCGCTTAATGAAAATGTAGTTTTTGTAAGCGGCGGTCATGACCAAATTATCGGTGCTTTGGGGTGCGGTGCCGCCGAGGTGGAAACTGCGATGTATGCTGCGGGAAGCGTCGAGTGCATGGTGCCTATTTTGCCGAAAAAGTTTTTTTCAAAGTCGCTTATGGAATCAAATTTGTGTACATACGATTTTTCGCTTGACGGTTGTTTTGCCTCGGTTGGTTATTCGCTTACCGGAAGTAACCTTCTGGAATATTTTATGCGTGAAATTGTTCAGGATGATGAGTGTGATTATGATAAATTATTAGCCTCTATGCCTGAAAAGGCAACAGAACTTTTTGTCTTGCCATATTTTACTCCTTCCGGTACACCGTATTTCGATGTAAAAACTCCGGCATGTGTTTACGGTTGGAGATTTTCGACATCGAGAGGGGAATTATTGAAAGGTCTTCTAGAAGGGGTGGCGATGGAGATGAAATTAAATTATGAACTCTATCGGCAATCCGGAGTGAAAGTTAATAAATTAATTGCCACCGGCGGCGGTTTCCGCAATCGTAGAGTAGTTCAACTGCATGCGGACATATTGAATTTGCCGATTGCCCTGTGTGATGAAAAAGAGGCAGGTTGCCGAGGTGCGGCAATGCTTGGTCAAAAGGCATTGGACGGCAAAATCACAATCAATTCTCCAAAAATTTTGGACTACATTGAACCTGATAAAGTAAAGGCAAAGATTTATCAGCAGAAATTTATTAAATGGAAAGAATTTTCAAAAAATATGAGGAATTTGAAATTATGGCAATTGTAAGTTTTAAGGAAATGTTGGCAGATGGGACTAATCGTCACTATGCAGTGCCGATGTTTGATGTATCGAATTTAACTATGATGAGAGCGGCAGTAGAAGTTGCCGAAGAGATGAATTCTCCTGTAATGTTGGCGGCAATTCCGGTTGATATTGAGGGAAAATCTTTGGATTATTGGGTGAATAGTGCCTTGTTTGCTGCAAGACAGGTAAAAGTGCCGGTTTGTCTGCATTTGGATCATGCTTCAGAGAGTGAGCTTTGCGTGCGTTGTGCTGAAAAGGGATTCCAAAGTGTGATGATTGATGCTTCATCAGAGAGTTTCGAAGAGAATATTCGTCGTTCAAAAGAAGTTGTTGAGGCTGTTTCTCGCTTTGATGTCGCAGTTGAGGCGGAACTCGGCCATGTGGCAAGCGGAATTACCGGTGCGGAAAACGGTATGAGTGAGAATGGGCACAGTGAAGATTGTCACACCATTTTTACTGACCCTGCGTCGGTGGTTGAATTTTTGGAGAGATCGCGAGTTAATGCTTTGGCGGTTTCGATCGGCACTACTCATGGGGTATATGTGTCTGCTCCTGAATTGAATATTCCCTTATTGAAAGAACTTCGTCATGTTTCAACAGTGCCGCTTGTGCTTCATGGTGGAAGCGGAACTCCTGCTGACCAGTTGCAGCAAGCAATTCGTGAGGGAATTGCCAAAATTAACATCTATTCGGAGTTGACTTCAGCTTGGAATAGTGCGATGAAAGAGTTTTTGGACAGCCGTGAGCAGATGACCTGTTGGTTTTCGGTGGCCACAAAAACTCCAGATATGGCAATGCGGAATGCTATGCGTGAAAAAATTCTGATGTTTAATTCAGATAATAAAGCATAAAACAGATAATTTTTGAACTCCCAAAATGGTATTATAGGAATTTATTTGCCACTTTTTGGGCAAAAAAAAATGGCTTTGCAAGGATTGACTCGCTATCGCTTCGTCAGCCCCTTGCCATTAAAAAATGGCTTTGCAAGGATTGACTCGCTATCGCTTCGTCAGC
>JAZRSP010000090.1:0-2377 GCA_045651565.1 Victivallaceae bacterium
GAAAAAGTAAAAGGAGGTTAATTTATGTGTACTATAATGATTCAAAGAGAAACACTCCCAGCGGAAAAACGCTCCCGCAAAGCATCACAGGAAGCCGTGGATAAACTGATGGCTTATGACAAACTCTTGTCAGAACCATTTACCAGAAACGAGTTGCATAAACTTTTCTTCCACGGTGGCTGGCAAGGGAAAGAAGATCAGTATTCCGTACTGAGCGATGCAGAAAAACAAATCGTTGATGCTTGGAAACTTAAAGCTCAAGTGTCAATAGACGAACTGGAAAAAGTCGTTGGGGGCGAAAGCGTTTTCAAGAGAGCAACATCGTTAATACCAACAATTTATAAACCGCTGAACTATGGCGGCAGCGATATTTCCGATTACCGGCGATATTTGAAAGCCTCTTTGAACGAAACTCCATCTTTTGACGGTAACATGTGGGGTTGCCGGAGCAATAATACCGGCAAGATCTATGTTTGGTTGGACAATATGTGCTTCGGCAATTCCAATAAAAAAGGTTTTTATTATGTTCGTTGGTATAACTCCGTACTTGATTGTTACGGATGGGGAGGAGTTTGCTCTACCGCCTATGGACACCCGGCATTGATCGTGCAGAAAGATAAACTCCGGCCCGATCAAATCGATTACATGGAACGCAAGTGTAAAGAAACAAAGGAAACCAAAGAGCCGGAAATTGCTTGGGGAAATTAAAGTACAGAACGCTAGGAGATACCATGGCAGGAAAAGTTACAGAATCTGTAAAGGGGTGCATCGGATGCTTGGGAATTGTTGCGGTAATTTATGTCATTGCTGTGATTGGATATTTTGCTCTTAATATCATTCTTTACTTAATTCCGGTTATTTTTGCCATCGGCATAGGGCTTGCCGTACTGTATGTGATCGGATATGTATTTTATGCACTTTTTACAGGGAGATGAACAATGAAAACACTCCACGACTCGATCAAAGAATCTTTTGAAATGCTGTTGGAAAATATCTCATTCAAAAAGCCGCAGGGAATTGTCAGCGGCTATCCGAATTTTGACAATATGATGCGTGGCATGAATAAGGGGAACTTAACGGTACTTGCTTCCAAACCATCGCTTGGCAAAACAGCATTTGCTCTGAATATTGTCCATAATCTCACCAAACGCAAACAGGAAACAGGCATTATTTTCTGTTCCGATTTGAGCAATACCGAGCTGACATTCCGCTTGCTCACCATTGCATCTGGAGTAAAAACCGATTCTCGGAATGAGGATATGCAACAACTGACTTCTACCGTAAATAAGCTCAAGGATTATCCATTGTATTTTGAGGAACATTCAGGCATTGACGATGCTGTGATGGAAAATATCAAAACGAGCCACGCCGCACACAACATCGAATTGCTTATCGTTGACAATATCCCTCTTGACGATTGCCGCAAACTGAAAGAACTTGCAAAAGGACTTGATATTACGGTTCTTGCCATGGTGTCACTTTATTCCCGAAAAGATGAAATATTGAGTCGGGGTATTGCTGATACTTTTGTGATCATACATCGGGAACGGAAAGCCGATTATGATCCCGATCTGGGAGTTCCAGTGGATTTGATTATTTCCAAAAACAAACAAGGTCTTTGTGGCACTTGCCGTATGTACTTTATTCCTGAAACCATGCTGTTTAAGGAAAGCTGCACGGGGGAACCATTTGTGGCTATCCCTGATGTTTACGAACCGATAACTCCATACGGAGAATTAAAAAAATATCTTTCGTCAGAAAAACTTCCGCTGTTGGCACACTTACGTGCTGAAATTCCGCAGGAAGATGAGACACTGAACCTTTCAGATATCTTGAGTCTGTCCGCTCGTTTGGAGGCTGTGGGAGATCACGAAAACGCTGTAAAAGTGTTTCTGCTTGGCAGAAAAAACTGTCACACTTACGAAAAAGGAGCAGACGTTGCCTACGACTTGATGTTCGCCGCAATGTATTATTGGCTTTTCCGTGACAACTGTAATGCCCTGCGGTGTATGGAGCAGGCTGAAGAGATTCTGGATGATGAACCCGCAAGAAAAGAATATCGGGAACTGCAAAAGAGGATAAAAAACTATATTCCTGCTGAATGGATCAAGGATCATGAGATCATTTGACACAATATTTCTGATGAATTTTAAATTACCTCTGAATTTTTCAAATTTCATTTCCATATATTTACAAACCTTGCGTATATGAAGACAGAGCAGGCAATAATGCCGAAAAAACAATAAACATAAAGAGATATTTCATTATGAGTGTGTGGGATTGGTTATCTAAGAAAATGGATGAGTATATGCCTCGTGATTCTTTTGCCGAACAGTTAGAAAAACGGAAGCAGGAAGCTGAGGAAGAACACCGTCAG
>JAZRSP010000091.1:0-6413 GCA_045651565.1 Victivallaceae bacterium
AAATGTGATTACCATTGAGGGGGTAAATTCGCTCCACGGTTGTGAATACACCATCATTGCCGACCATATTGAGGGGGCAAGTTTCATCTCTCTGGCAGTTGCAAATCACAGTGAAATTACCATTGAGGGAGTAACAACCCGCCACTTCTGGATGACCCGAAGAGTTTTTGAACGCTTGGGGGTCAATATCGAATTACGCTCGGAAAACAACACCATTTATGTCCCTGGAAATCAAAATCCTTGTGTCAAAAAAGACTTTGACGGTCAAATTCCCTGTATCTCTGACGGCACTTGGCCACAATATCCATCCGATATGATGAGTTGTACTATTGTGGCGCCAACCGAAGTCCAAGGCACAGTTTTATTCTTTGAGAAAATGTTTGAAAGCCGAATTTATTTCGTTGACCGCTTGATTGCAATGGGCGCCAATGCCATTGTTTGTGATCCGCACCGAGTAGTAATTTCAGGCAAATCACAACTTTTTGGCACCAATTTACCCAGTCCGGATATCCGAGCAGGTATGGCAATGATTATTGCAGGCTCTTGCGCCAAAGGAGTCAGCACTATCAATAATATCAATATGACCTATCGCGGTTACGAAAAACTTTTGGAGAAACTCCAATCTCTGAATGTAAAAATTTATCCTGATAAATAATTGTTTAAGCTGAAAAATCAATCTCAATCAATAGTTTATTTTATCTCTTCTCGAATTTTCATAGAAGGGATATAAACTTTGTTTGATTGAGCTTTCTCCAATCGTGAAATATCAATTTCGCCATTAAGCAGGATCGATAAAACCTGATACATATTTGAACTGCTGCAACTGTTGCATTTATTACAACATCCGCTTACGGCAGAACATGCACCCTCGTGCAAATTTGAAGCCGCTGCGGCACTGAAATAAGTTTCGGTATTGGCAAAATTTATTCCGGTTTCATCGGTAAAAACAGAGTAATTATTAAACAGATAACTTGTATCTTCGGCATCGGAATAATTCTCATCATTCAATTTAGCATGAACTCCGACTAAATTATCCGCTTGACGACTGTAAGCATCTTTTACCAAAAAAGGGATTTCCACCTTATTTTTTTTGTCATCAAAAACGGTATAACGCCAAGTATGAATCTCCCGCCCGTCATACCCTCTTACTTGATTATACGCTTTCAAGTCCGCAGTAGTTTTGCCGCACATAAGCAAGTCGATATTGCCGATTCCCAAGCCGACAACTGCCAAAACTCCCACCATGCAAACCACAACTGCTATAATCAAAACCATCATTTCCATAATAGCTTGACCGTGTTGATTTTTTAAAATTTTTCTGATTGTATCAATTTTTCTCATATTACAAGTGACTCGGCCCGGTATTAATTCCGCTTATTCCACCGCCATTACCGTACCAAGCGGCACAACCCTCGACTGGATCATTCTCATTATCCATAATTTTACCATTTCTAATAACAAAATATCTTTGCCCATTAAAAACCCAAACCTCATTTGATTCCGGCACCGGATACTGAATAAGTCTAGTGCGCTGCGATGTTTTGATCGCATTATTGTACTCTTCCAAAAGTTTTTTATTCAAAGCAATTGCCGTTGCCGTGTCAAAGTAATACAATCTGCCTGCCACCGCAAGAGGCGGAGGCTCTGTCATATACCGCAAACACGCCTGTTGCAAATACCCTGCCCCATCTTTTCTATTTGGATATTTATAAGAATCTCCGAAAAGCGCCATGTGATTAATTAAATCCAATCCTGGAAAGTCGGTATTATAGCCCATTTTTCTAAATGCAGGATCCGCCATTAACTGCAATGCTTGAAGCATAAATTCTGTTCCGGCAGGCGGAGCCGGGTGCGGATTATGAATATCGACATCATTTTCTGCGAGGTACTTGATAAATTTCTCCACCAAAGGAATTTCCATAGTAAACCGTCGAACCGTCAGCATTGTACTTGGAATTAAAGCTGTCTGATCATAAAGCGGTGCAACTATCGGCACAGAAACCGGATTATATTTAGACGAAAAAGCCCTCGCGACTGCTCCGAAATTTCCACCGATTTTTATATAATTTTCACTCTTTTCTGAAGCTAAAGTTTTTACTTTTTTGTCTTCTTTTTTTCCCTTTTTGAATGAAGTTGCAGTCGAAGTTCCCTGATAGACTTCCGCATAAGCCGCCGCACCGCCGAAAACGAACTCTGGCTTCAAATCTTCCCGAAGCCACATCCCCCTCTGCCACATCGCATCGGGCCCGGCAACATCAGGGCCGTTATAGGAATAACGACTTGGGAAATAGCGGTCATCATAGATAAAAAATCTGCATATTCGTTGGTCTAAAACATTATAATTACCCAAATTTCCCGCATTAAATTCAGACAAAACTGCCACATTCGGACGTTTTAAAAGTGCCAAAAAATCAGCATAATAACTATTTACCGCCTTATTTTCATCCAAGTTTACATAAAGCGAATAAATTTCACTCTGCTTGATAAAATGTTTATGAATATCCAAATAATTCGGCATGTACCAAGACTTGCCGACGAAAAAGTCATCAGGCTTTTTTACCAATATTCTCAAATGATAATGACACCAGGAATTACCGCCATTCTGTGCCGCCAAAACCGCATGATAAAATGACTCATCTGCCAAAAATCTCGGAGTAATATTTTCAATACCGTTAGCATTTCCGCTTGGTCGGACAGTTACCCCGGCATCGGCAATATCAGCTAGCATCTGTTTATACGGTTTTTTCCATAAAAAACCATTTACCTTGTTGGGGTACTTGCTGTCATCATCGAGTTCGTCTTCCTCTATAGAAGTTCTATAATCATAAATTACTCCCTCGCTCAACTCATATTTTGGGGAAATTCCATTATTTTTGGCAGTCTGCTGTGCCGCATTCAAACCGATTATCGGGCCTAAAAATGCCACACGGGTCTGTAATTCATTAATGGATTTAATTATCGAAGTTGCCCGGGAAGTTTTGTTAGCCGCCGCATTGGGAATAGCAATCTCGCTTGATGCTAAAATTGCTTCACTGGCAATCATCAAATTCATCTCCCCAATCAAATTAAGCGACTCTCCCTGCCACCTTGCCGCTGCCAAAGCCGCCGCCTGTTCCGCAGTTTCGACCTTGATTTTTGCTCGAATCATATTGTGAACATCAAAAAATATGAATATTGCCAATAACAATATCAGCAACATAATAATTCCGACAACCAATACCTGACCGCTGTCGGCATAATTTTTTCTTTCAGTTCTCATTCTAACAAATTATTTTGTAAATACTTGTGACTGTGGTTATAAAACTTATAGTTTGTCCTTATCGTCGCATCATCGAATCCCATGCGCAGCAATCCGGCTACCCCGTCTGCCAAAACCGGAGCATGCTCCAATCTGACTTGAATAGTAACTTCCGGGCCATATTCGCTTGATATTGAGTGGCGCAATCGGGTCTTTTGCCCCATATTTCCACAAGTAGCACAACCGATTCCGCCCTGATTATCCCAATACTCAAAGTCCACTCCGGCAGTGCCGCTGGTCATATAAAGCTGCATTTGATGATACAAAGACTCACGCGAGAGTCCCCTCATTTTAGGCGAAGAATAATCTTTGCCGGAAATTCCCATTGATGAAATTCTAACTGTTTTGGCAGTAATTCTGGGGGTATAACCGAGTGTCCAGGCTTTAGCACCGTTAAATGCGGCATACTGCTCGACCATTTTGCTCATAGCATAATGAAAAACCTGCATGGTTCCGAAAAAAATCAGACACAACAAAATTATGCAAATCATCGACTCCAATAGTGATGAACCTCTCTCGTTTTTTCGATTTTTTCCGGAAATATCTGTTTGCATATTACTTCCAATAAATTCCTGTTTCTGCGTGCTTGCGTAATAAGTCTCGCTTGATTTTACCGGAAAAAGTCTTCGGCATTGATTTTACGAATTCAATTTCACGCGGATATTTATAAGGAGCTGTTGATACTTTTACATGCTGCTGCAATTTTTTAACCATACTGTCGGTGGGGTCAAAACCTTTGTGCAAAACAACATACGCTTTTACTTTCGCACCACGCAATGGGTCGGGAGCGGCAACAACTGCCACTTCATGGACTGCGGGGTGTTGCATCATAACTTCTTCTACTTCCATCGGGCTTATACGGTAGCCTGAACTTTTGATAATATCATCACTTCTGCCGACAAAGAAGAAGTAACCATCCTCATCCTGATACGCCTTATCTCCGGTGAAATAATAATCTCCACTGAAACTCTTGGAGTTTTCATCGGTTGAGGCGATGTACTGTTTAAAAAGTCCGACCGGCTTGCCGTTTTTCAAATTAATTGCAATTCGTCCCTCTTCGCCGACTGCAACTTTGTTGCCATCATCATCAAGCAGTTCAATATCCCAACCGGGAGCAGCCACGCCCATTGATCCCTCTTTCAGAGGCTTATCGCCGAAGTTACCGATCATACAGACTGTTTCAGTTTGACCGTATGCTTCACGAATTTCCAAACCGGTACCTTCTTTCCACGCCTTAACCGTTTCGCTATGGATCGGCTCGCCTGCTGAACATGAGTGCTTCAAGTCATGCAAGTCAAATTTCCGCAAGTCATTAAGCACCATCATACGATAAATTGTCGGCGGTGCGCAGAATGAAGTAATAGAGTATTTTTCCAACAAAGGCAACAGCTCGTCTGCATGAAATCTGCCACGAATATCATAGATAAATACACATGCTCCCAAAGTCCATTGTCCAAAATAATTACCCCAAATATTTTTTCCCCAACCGGTATCAGATACGGTGAAGTGCAAGTCATTCGGACCTAAATTGTGCCATAATTCAGCGGTAATGCGATGTCCCAATGGCATATCGTAAGTGTGTTCAACCATTTTAGGATGCTTACTTGTACCGGAAGTAAAAAGATACAACAAGGTCTGTTTGCAGTCACTATTAAACGGTTTTGTTAAATAAACCTGACGATTTGAAACACTGATTTTTTTATCAATAACATCCAAATATGAATTCCAATCAGGACGACGGTCATTAACGATAATTTTAGTTTTAAGAGTCGGGCAAAGGTCAAAAATCTCATCGAATTTCGGAGCATTTTCGCTATCGGTAATTGCGACTTTGAATTTACCGCTATTGACACGATACTTGATATCTTCCGGAGTAAGCAATGTCGGCGACGGACACTGAACTGCCCCGATTCTAATCATCGCCAATGAAAAAATCCACCACTCAACCATACGAGGAAGCATCAGAAAAACCCGATCTCCCTTGCTGACACCCAATTTTACCAAATAGTTTGCCGCCTGAATAGAGAGTTTGCGGAAATCATGAAAAGTATACCGTCTTTCTTCGCCCTGCTGGTTTACCCAAATCATTGCGAGTTTATTACGGTCGAAGTCTGCCCACTTATCGAGCACGTCAGTAGCAAAATTATATTTTGCCGGTGCCTTTACCGGAAAGTCAAAAAACCAACTATCCTGCAAAGGTGTTTTTGTTTTCTCTTGCATTTTTCATCCTTTTCTTGCTTTGTTACCGATTAATCGGGGGTCGCACTTAAGCCTGACCGACAGTAGATAACATTTTTTTAATCTTTTATTTTTGGTTATCTCACATCTTTTCGTCGACTAATACATCAAGCAATTAATGATTTTATTGCAACCTCTATCCCCATGACAGAGGTTAATTTTTAAAAAGAATTTTCAGCAGTCGGGAACTTGCCGCCTTTAACTTCGGTGACATAGTTTCCGACAGCGTCTGCAACAATTTTATTCAAATTGGCATACGCTTTTGCATGCTTCGGGATAAAATTCCCAAGTCCCAATATATCGGTAATCACCTGTACTTGACCATCACAGTAAATTCCTGCCCCGATACCGATTGTGGGAATAACTAATTCTTCTGTAATTTTTTTCGCAACATCCTGCGGCATGCACTCCAAAACAAGCGCAAATGCACCGGCTTTTTCGATTGCTTTTGCCTCTTGGATGAGTCTTTCGACATCAGCTTCGGTACGGCCTGCAACCTTGTATGTACCGGAAGTCAAAAGTTTCTGCGGCAACAATCCGATATGACCGACTACCGGGATTCCGCATGAAGTCATCTTCTCAATAATAGCGACAATTTCCGGGCTTCCACCCTCAATTTTCACTGCATTGGCTTCACACTCCTGCAAGTAGCGGGCGGCATTTTTCAACGCCTCTTCCATGGTATTTTGGTAGGTCATAAAAGGCATATCAGCTACAACAAATGCCTCCGGAGCACCGCGGCGTACCGCCTTGGTGTGAAAAATTGACTCATCAAGCGAAAGTGCAATTGTGTTTTTGGACCCCAAAATACTATTAGCCATCGAATCTCCGACAAGCAGCATTTCAACTCCTGCCGCCGTGGCAATAGCACTTGTTA
>JAZRSP010000092.1:0-2934 GCA_045651565.1 Victivallaceae bacterium
GCGGATTCCGGTAATAACCTTGATCTCACCATTGTGCATACTTTCAATCAGCTGTTTTAAGTATTTTTCCCGTTTGAATTGCATATCACCTGTCTCCGTTCTCAGTCGAAACTTGGTCGATTTCTTGAGTTACTTTAGAACAAATATACATCATCATATGGAAAAAATCAAGCCGCATAGTCGAAACTTTGTCAAAAAAACGACAAGGTTTCGACTGTGAGAGTCTGTGTGGACGACTGACACTGCCAGCAACTGCTGTGTATTCTGAGCTTTTCTGAATAAAAGTGAAGCGGTTTTCAGAAATTTGTTTTCACAGCCAAATTCTGAGTTTGTTGTCTCAATAGATGTTTCAAAATGACGGGGGAAGATAAAAAAAACGCTGACCATTTTTTCAACTCTCGCCAAAAATTCTGTGAAGTTTTTTTCACAAAACCGCTTCACAAGGGCTTTTTCGCTGCATTTTGCCACTGCCCCGACCACTACCACAACCGCCGCGACACGCCGTGCGTAAACGCAAAAAAGGCGGCAAGATTTCTTGCTGCCGCCAAGCGGTTTCCGCAATCACCGTTCCGGGAAACCGAAAGACTTGCGTTGTTCGTTCCAGTTCTCCGGAATTGGAGTAAGATTTTCCATTTTCTGGTTAGGAGAATAACCTCAAATAGCTTCAAGGACATTTTGTATGTTTTTCTGATTTCCTGGTAAGCCAATTGGAATTATGCAGGGTGAAAATTGAATAAATGCTGATCCAGGAAAGTGCCAAAAGAGAATAAAGTCCAAAAGCGAATGCCCATATCGATTGCTGTAATGATTTTTTTTGCAGGAAAAAGACGATCGCTGGAATCATACTCCACAATGCGGCAGATACGTAAATAAACGAAAGCTGAAATATTATGAGATCTCCAGTTGCCAAACAAAAAAATCCAACCGGCAAAAAAATCAACGGTAAGAGCATATTTACGAATAATGCAAACCAGTGGATAAATAAACTTAAAGATCTCAAAGAAAATTTTTTTATTTGTTTCAGAACAAATACGCTCATAACGATATTTTCACGAATATCGCTGCGTGTCCAACGAATCAGCATTTTACATACACCTGAATAAGTACGTGGCAAGTTTGTTTCTGCCATTGCCAAAGGCTGATGCACTATCCGGAATCCGTTACATAAAATCAATGTGGCGATAGCTCTATCCTCGCCAATCTTGGCAGGTTGTCCCAAAAATGTCTGATTGAGCCATTGATCAATCAATGGCATAATAACACTTCTCCGATAAGCACTCAACGCTCCCGGAGTACAGAAAACATTGCCGGATGAACTTTGAGCCCTGCGTAGAAATTCACAACCGAATACAAGCATTACATCAAGCAACCTGACGTGCCAGTTTCTGTCATTATTTTTCCCAGTAATACTGCCTGCCACAGCTCCAATGTTTTCAACCGAAAAAGGCTGTACTATCTGACGCAGAGAGTCCTCGCGAACAATGGTATCACTATCGACAGTCACAATAATATCGCTTTCGCTCTGCTTTATGCCAAGATAAAGGGCATGTTTTTTTCCCTGATTTTTTTTAAGATCAATTACAGTGATTTGCGGTGATAAAGTTTTCGCTTTATTCAAGTAGTAAAGTGTATCATCTTCTGAACCGTCATTGATGGCTGTGATACGAAGTTTTTCCGGAGGATAATCACTGGCAAGCAAACTGACAATCGTATCATAAACGTGACTGCCCTCATTGTATGCCGGTACAAGTATTGTACATACAGGCAGCGTATCATCTGTAAAAGCTGTACGCCAGTGACAGAATGACAACGTAGAAAACAGTAAAAAAAGAAAATAGCTTACCGAAAAAACTAATGTCCCCAAAAAACAATACCATTGCCATGGTCTTCTCAGCAAAATTTCCGGATTATCAAACGCAGGCAGAAGAATCAGCACAGAGATACAAAGGATAACCAGAAAGATCAACCATAAAAATATTTCCAAAACCTTTCCAGTCCATATACTATTTGAACATTTAGCAAGAGAGTGTAAAGGTTCGCTTGATGACGAAAAACTTGTATGTTTCATAACAGTTCCTGATTAGTCTTTTTCCAAATTTAATCGTGTAATATACTTGTATTTTTGTTTGATTGCAATATATTAAGTAAGCAAAAATAATTTAAGAAATACTATCAAGAAATGGTTTCATTCAAACAAATTCAATATTTTTTGGTTTTGGCAGAGACTCTCCATTTTGCCAAGGCTGCCTCTCAGCTTGGAATATCCCAGGCAACATTAAGTTGCGAAATCAAGCTGATGGAAAAAAAATTGGGGCTCCGGCTTTTTGATCGTTCAGACAAATGGTCGATCAAATTAACCATAGCAGGACAAAGTTATTATTCCGGAATCAAAAATATTCCGAGGGATATTGATTTGGCATATAAAAATGCTGTTAAAAGTTCACGAGGAGAAACAGGGGTACTGACTGTTGCAGTTGATAATATTACCTATGATTATATAAATCTGGGAAATATTTGTTTGCAGATGAAATTGCAGTATCCTGAAGTAAATCTCAAAGTGTTTGATATGCCTTTTGCATTCAACCGCCTTGAATATTTGACCGGCGGGAAAGCTGATATTGCAATTTTTGCGGGCCGCAACGATCTTACTATGCCCGACGGATTTTGTGCAAAAAGTATTGTCCCATTGAATTTTGCTTTGGCATTCTCCCGCAATAATCGTCTTGCTTATATAGAGAATCTTCAGTTGAATGCTCTCAAACAGGAACATTTTATCCTTCCTCCACGAGAGGAAGCACCTAACCTGCGGGAAGCATGGGATCAGATTTTTATGGAACATTGCCATTCTTTGCCAATTGTAACTCAGGAAGTTGCCGGATATCATGCGATACTGCAGTTTGTTGCGGCGGGTTTCGGGGTTGGGCTTTTGTTTGG
>JAZRSP010000093.1:0-23545 GCA_045651565.1 Victivallaceae bacterium
CACTTTTTAGTTTCTATTTTTATAAAAAGATTTTATTATTATATCCTTTGGGTATTGTTATTTTTATTAAAATAATGTATAATAGATTATAAAAGGAGCAAAAAATGCTAACAGACTTTTTACAACTGATAAAATCAAGAATGGGAATGCCACGTCAATTAATCTCGATTAACGGACATGAAAAAATTGTATTTTCAAATTCAGGAGCTCCTCATGTGCATACTGAATGGGAGCTGAAATTCAAATACAATGACTCTGATGAACTGATTCAACCGGGTCTGATTCATTACACCAACAATGCTCATAATCACGCATCATTTTTCTGCGGCACTCAAGGTTTTTCTATAAGTATGTACCAGCAAATCCTTGTTCAGGAAAAACCGCCGCAAAAAATTTGCGAGCAATTAATTAACTTCATGGAACTTTTCAATAAAAGCCGTGCTGATGATACAGATTACAGAAAACATCTTTACTACATCATTCTCCATACCATATATGAAGCAGTTAAAAATTTTCAGGAACAACCGCAAAATCTTGTCGATTTACCTTCGACAATATACAATCGTGCCATAACTTATATTCTGGAATACTATTACCGCCCCGAATTAAGTGTAACCGATATTGCGGATTATGCAGGAGTTTCGCCCCAGTATTTGAATAAAGTTTTTCACAAAATGGGCAAAGGAAGTATCAAAAACGAACTCTTAAATACCAGAATGGGACACGCCTACAAACTGCTGTCAACTGGGGAATACTTTGTCGGCGATGTTGCGAAATTAACCGGATGGCGAACCCAATTTTATTTCAGCAACGCCTTCAAAAAATATTACGGATTCTCCCCGATGGAGATACGAGACAAAAAAAACAAAGGCAAATTTAATGAAATGCCTATTATCACCCAAAATATAAAATAAGAAAGGAGGATTTTTACCCTGATAAAAGTTTTATTAAAAACAAAAAGTCAATTCTATTAGATAATGACAAAAAATCAAGAGGCAATTTATCGCTATTGTCTCAAAACAAGAACAAAATTAACTAAAACAAGGAAAAAACAAAAAATGAAAAAATCACTTTATTTTACTTTAATCGAATTGTTGGTTGTTATCGCAATTATCGCAATTTTGGCAGGTATGCTTTTGCCCGCACTTAACAAGGCCCGAGAGAAAGCCCGTGCAATTTCATGCACAAACAACATGAAACAATGCGGTTTGGCTCAAACTTTGTACAGCAATGATTACAATGGATTTCTGGTTATTATCCGCAACACCACAGGCTTAACTCTCGAAACTGAATACACCAATGATTACGGCAATTCCTGCTGGTTTGCTACCTTAATGAATGAGGGTCATTTACCTGTCGGCGGCAAAGTTCATGTTTGCCCGTCAGGCAAAGCTCCGACTTCAGACGAAACAGCAGAGGGTTACGGTATGTATCATAACTGGGCAAGTGCCAAAGGACACATCTACAAGCCGTCACTTTTCACTGTCGCAACCGGAAATACCTTTATCGGTATCAATACCAAAGCAATGCAAAATGCTGCTTCTACCGGTATCATTTTTGACAGTAACGACAAAAGCAACGGCAAACAAACTTTTTGGTTGAATAACGAAAATGCTGTCGGTACTGCGGTTGCCCGTCACGGCGGCAAAATGAATATTGCTTTCGCTGATGGTCACTGTGAGTCTTTAGATCCGAAAGGATTTTATGAAAATTATTTCAAAAACAACTCTGACAGTGCTTATTCAACCAGAACTGTTTGGTTTTATTGCGAAAACGATAGCGATACAACTCACAAGTATTTGCAGTAATTACGCGACACGAGTTTTAAGCAAAAAAACTACTTAAAATTCTTAAAGGAATAAAAAAATGAAGAAACTTATTTTGCTCATTGTGCTTATCGGCACAATCGGGTTGGGAGATCTTTACGCCTCCAATGACAGGGTAATTGTAAGTACTACTCTCGATTTTCTGGATATTGCCATGCAATCAAAATGCAAAGAAGGTTATTTGACACTTGATGCATACGAGGCATTTATCAAACGCTTGGCAGATGCAGGAATTACCCGAATTAATCTGCGTACCAATGTCATCGGTGTTGTATTTCACAACTCAAAATACACTATCAAATACGGCGAAAACGGTGCTTGGCACTACTATAATCAGGCATGGTCAAAACGTTTAATTGAGACCTTGAAACACTATGACCCATTGGCTGAAACAATCCGCCTCGGACATAAATACGGCATGGAAGTCTGGTGTTGGGAAAATATCACCGATGAGGGTGGTTTAAGCAAATATGACCCCGCAACTGTACCTGCAAATGCCCAAAAAGACAATAAACTTACAGGCGGATACCCTTTGGTTGATCCTTTTTTCCGCACACATCCGAGCTGCTGGGCGACAACTAAACCATTTGATTACGCCGAAGTTGCCTCAAAAAACTTTAAGGCACAGCAATATCCGATTGCAAAAATCGTTATTACCTCGTACCGTACTGACCGTCCGCCAATTAAATTCAAAAAAGAGGATATTGATCTCTATTACAGCTATGACAACAAGTCTTACATAAAGTATGAAAAAGATTTTGAATTTATCGCAGAGAGAATTAATGGACATAATCAATTAACCTTAAAGGGATTGTCTATCCATGCACCGTATATCAAAATGGCACCCAAAACTGTTTATGACTCAACTCGTCTGTACACTTTTGCGGTCAAAGGTCATTATGATAGCGGCAAAGCATACAATACTCAAGGCAAAGAAGTCCCGATTTACTGGGGTCATAATGACCCAAAAAGCAAACTTCCTGCGGGTTTTCAGTACAATACATCTATCTTTTTCCACTCTATGCCGTCAATTGCGGTTGACCATGGTCAGCGTCAAATCGGTTTTTATGTTGGAGAAGTAGTTGGAGAAAATCATCTGGTCGGTGTGGTTGAGTTTTGCGATCCAGTTGCCTTGCAGCACAAACTCAATAAATTCAGTGAACTTGCTGCTTATGATTTTGACGGGTTCAGAATGTCATTAAATTGTCATAGTGACGCGGATAATCCTGACCGTTTCAGCTATCATCCAGCATTGAGAGAGAGATTGCTCAAGAAAACAGGCAAAGACATTTGGGAAGATGAACTCCCGTTATCGCGTATAGTTGAAGAACGCGCAGATGGTTTCGTTGATTACATTAAAGGATGCAAAAAATTAATCGGTGATCGTCCGCTCTATATCTATGGATGGCGTCCAGGCGATAAAGAATTTTTTATCAGCCACGGCAGAACCAATATGGGAACTTTGAATTGGCCGTACAAGCGTATGATTCAGGAAAATATCGTTGACGGAATCTGCATGTATGAAGATTTCTCAAACTATTTTACCCCTGAAATTACTGGCGGCAAAGATATTCACTTATCATTATACCGCTGTTTGGAATCAGGTAGACGCTCAAAAGTCATGGAGTTAGATAAAGTCACTCAAAACAAGGCTCTTGATGAAGTTGAATACTATGGAACTATCGAATTGAGTCAGCAGTTCTGGCAAATGATCAAAAATTATACTGGAAAATAAAATATGATTAAGTTATATAAATTATTTTTTGCATTAACTTTATTATTTTTTGCTTCCCAATCAGGATTCGGAGAAACTTTCTCCGAATTTCTGAATAATCCCAAGATTCAAGAATTCACTGGTTGCCGTGCATATTCAAAGATTGAAAAGCAGAAGCGCCGTGATATTTATTTAATCAATTTCAGTCAGTTATATGCAAACTATGGTGATAATGTCGATTTTACCTTGCGGGAAAATGCAATTCTGCTTGACAAATCTAACATGGATTTAATGTACAGCAAATTATCTGTTCCACCATGTCGATACGAAAAAGGCAGTCGCCCGATTTTGGAAGCAGTTGTCGAAAAATGCCGAGGCAAAAACGATCAGGAAACAGCCTTGAATTTCATGCGTTTCTGCCGTGATTTGCACAAAAAACGCACTCCGAATCAAGAGAATGTCTATGGCGGATTTGAAGAAGAAATGATTGAGCGCGGTGAGATTCTTTGTGAAGAATTGGCTCGCTTGATTGTTGCTTTCGGTGAAATTGCCAATATCCCAGGGCGAATTGTTCTTCATACTGTCGGAGGACACTATACTGCTGAACTCTATATCGACGGAGCATGGGCTTACTTAGACCCGCGGATGGGAATTTATTTCTTGAAAAAGGACGGAAAAATTGCCTCTGTCAAAGATTTGCTGGCTGATCCTGAACTCGTTTACCAACAGAGTGAAGCGGTAAAAAATGAGGTGGTTGCCTATACAACTTGGGATGTCAGAGCAAAAAAATGTCATGACATATATTTTCAGGATGTGGAACTTAATTGCTTTAGTTACTATTCACTTGCAGATCAAGAAAAATATAATTTCAATAAATTATCACTTCAGCAAGCAACCGACCGAGGGTTATTTTACTACAATAAATTCTATGGTCAATTAATAAAAGAATTAACTCAAAAATAGTTAAGAAAGGTCTTATAAATTCTATGTTGCATTTATCAGAAAACTATATTGACTACTCAATTGTGGCATTGTATATGCTCGCAGTTGTAGGCATAGGAGTTTATTTTTCACGGGATAAAAAAAATGCGGAAACGTATTTGCTGGGGGGCCGTGCGCTGCCTGCCTGGGTGATCGGTATTGCCTGTATGATGTCTATGTTAAGTTCAATTTCCATGGTCAGCGGGCCGGGTGAAATTTTTAATTACGGGTGGACTCTCGGTTTTCTGGGCTCAATTTTCTATCCCTTGCTTTCAATTCCCGCCTATTTTCTTTTTGCTAAATTCTATTTTAAGTTAGGAAGTTTCACCCCCTACGAATATCTGGAATACCGCTATGATAAAGGGATTCGCGGAGTTGTAGCATTTTCTTCATTTTATCTGCGGGTCATCTATATCGGCATGGTTCTCTATACCTCGGCAAAAATTTTTGAGGGGGCATTTAATTGGCCTGCATGGTTTTCAATTATTCTGACTGCTGTTATCGGGATTGCCAGTTGCTTTATGGGCGGAAGCAAAGCAGTTGTCTGGACAGATGTTTTTCAGGCTTTTTTGACCTTCGGAGGGCTTTTAACCGTAATAATTATTGCATGCTGGAAAATTGACGGCGGACTTTTTACCGCGATTGATACAGCTTTGGCGGACGGACATGGGATACCGCATTTCAGTCAGGCGGATTTTTATAAATTTCATCCGTACGAGCGATTGCTTTTCTGGATGCTGCTCTGGAATGTAGTCAATAATGTTCTGGTTGATGCCTGCAGCAATCAAGTAACAATTCAGCGAATTTTGAGTTGCAAAAACTTTTGGGAAGGCTTAAAAAGTCAACTTTACTCTAATGGGTTGGCCATGTGCAGTTCATTATTGCTTCTGCTTATCGGCTGGTCGCTTTACAGTTTCTATAAATTCAATCCGACCCCGGAAATTGTGCAGGGCAAAGGTGATTTGGCTTTGTTTTACTTTATAAAGCACTATGTTCCTCAACCATTTTCCGGACTCTTCATGGCGGCAATGTTTGCAGCAATTATGAGTACAATCAGCGGAGTAGTCAATTCCATGGCAGGAGTTTGGGTCAAAGAATTCCACATTCGTTTTATCAATAAAAATGTTACTCCGGAGAAAGAGTATCAACTTCTTCGCACTTCAACTTTGGTAATCGGGGCTATCGGTATTACTCTGGCATTGGCAATTGACTTTGCAGGCAAGTGGTTATCTCAAACCGTTTCGGAAGTAGGAACAATTTTCTATCTGCTTGGCTCGGCGATTTTACCTGCTTATCTTTTTGCGGTGCTTTCCAGAAGGGCAAATTCCAAACTCATCTGGGCGACCACTCTTTTTGCATTCGGCGAGGGAATCAGCAGCAATGTCTGGTACACGCTATCCCGTCATTCACGACAAGTATGGGAAGCCGACCATTCAGCAGGATTCGGCTGGGCGGGGGCATTGGAATTCAAATATATTATTCCCTATATCGCAATTATGGTTATTTTTTCCTTACCCTACATCATCAAAGTTACTCGCAAGTATCTGATTTCCAAAATCATGGTATTAATCGGTTTAATGGCAGCAGGAGCAACGGCAGGAATGTTAGTCTGGTATATTTTCAGCAATGCGATGATTACCGATGAACCGCTGGCAAGAAGTTTTGCCTTTACTTTCCCGGTGCCGTTTATATTGAGCTGTATTATTTTGCGGTTCTGCCCGATTCAAGATGAAGCAAAATGGCGTGGCTTATGTTTATCGGACTTGAAAAATCCAAAGTAAAATTTTAATAATTTAAGGTATATTTTATGAAACAAAAAATTGATGAGACTCAATGGAGTTATTTTTCAAGTGATTATTCAACACTGAATATCACTAACCAAAATACTCCTCATGTCTGGAACAACTATATTTACGATAAAACAGGGCGTTTTTATGCTCTGGTAAGCCAAAAAGGGCATGGCAAAGTTTCCTATAATTACGAACAGAATTTAGTATCAGAGGGGCGTGACTATTTCTTGCGTTCAGGTGATCAAATTTGGTCGCTTAATGGGGCTGCAGCTCCATGCAAAGCAGAGAAATCTCTCTGCAAAATGATTCCGGGAAAATCTGTTTTTGAAGTTGAAAATTGCAAAATTTCAACCAAATTAAGCGTCACTATCGACCCAAATAGTTTTACCGAAGTGAACATGCTTGAAATCCAAAATAATAGCAAAAATGCTTGTGCGCTTGATTTGACGGCAGTCATGCACACCTTGCTTTTAGGAGAAGACAATACCCAGCAGCTTGACAGTAACTATTTTTCAGTTGAATCAAATGCAGTTATTATGCGAAGATACCATAGCGAATCAGCCCAAAATAAATACGCCTCATTTTTCTGTGCCGATTATCAGGCATCTTCATGGTGCGGTTCTCGCTTGGACTTTATCGGTGCAGACAAACTATTTTGCGAAGCAGATTCGCTATTTGATGATGAATTAAATAATGGTGCGGCATGTGCTTTGGCAGATCCATTGTCTGCATTAAGATTTCATCTATCGCTTAAAAGCGGAGAGTCAGTAACAATCCATTTGGCAATGGGAATTTGTGATACCGAGGAAGAGGCACTTAAACAAGCCGCAACTTGGAGAAATCCGCTTAAAATACAAAAAGCTTTTGCAAATAATTCCCGTTTCTACAAAAATCTCCTGAAAGGAAACTTAATTCAAACCCCTGACCCGAGAATTAATGCCGCTTTGAATATTTGGACTAAACTCCAACTAACCCATCAAAATTTAAGCGGGCGGGACGGCAAAAGCTATAACTGGCGAAATAATTTGCAGGACTCAATGGGATTTCTCCATATTAATGCAGAATATTTGCGTTCTCGCTTAATCGGCATGGCTCCGCATACATTCAAAGACGGATTCGTCCCCAGAATCACTCTGAAAATTGACGGCAACAAAAAATCCACCGCCCACAAACTCCGACACAATGATATTGGCTGTTGGTATGCGATTGCAGCAAGTTATTACATCAGAGAAACCGGTGATTTGTCGGTGCTTAATGAGAAAATTTATAATAATGATCGGGAAAAAATCATCACTGTCGGACAAGCAATTTTCGATGGTTTAATGTGGACTTTGAGCAACCGCGGAATCAATGGCTTAATCCGTTTCGTAGACGGCGACTGGAGCGACCCTCTGGAAAAAGCTGGTCGTCGCGGAATTGGCGAATCAGTTTGGACGGCAATGGCGGTCGTGCTTGCCTGCAAATCATACATGCCGATTTTGCTTGAAATGGGAGAAAATCAACAAGCAGAAAGACTGCTTAACGGTGCAGAAGATGTTGCAGCCTCTATTATCAAAAATGCCTGGGACGGTAAATACTTTGTACGCGGTATTACCGATGACGGAGTCAAATTCTGCAAATCCGATGACCCAGACGCTCAAATAAGTATGCTGGTTCAAGCATGGTCAGTTTTGGCGGAAGTCGGCTCGATTGAGCAGCGATCATCCGCCATGAATGAAGTAAAAAAACGCTGTGCCACCGAATTCGGCCCAATGCTTTACGGTCCTCCGTTCCTTACTGAACGCGAAGGAATCGGCAGAGAATCCGCTAAACGCCCCGGTTGTGGAGAGAATGGTTCATGCTACACCCATGGTGCTATGATGTACGCCTCAGCTTTGATTAAACACGGCAAAAGCGATGAAGCTTTGGAAGTTATGCAAAAAGTCATGTTTCCGATGGTGCCTGACAATTATCAAATTCGCTGCGGCAGTCCCTTGTGGTGGGCAAACTACATGCAGGCCCCGGTTGCAGCACACCCGGGGAGGAGCAGTAATATTATTTCCAGCGGAGCACCTGCTTGGTTTTACTTGAATATCCTTGATGGATTCTGCGGAATTAAGCCGACTCTGCAAGGATTAGTAATTTCCCCTGCTCTGCCAAGTTGCTGGGACGAAGTTTTTGTCGAAAGGTCTTGGCGTGGAGCAACTTATAAATTTTCAATTAAAAGAACAGCTAAATATTTATTAAAACTTGATAATCAAGAACTTAAAAACAATATTATCCCGATTCCGACTGAAAAGAAAACTTATAATGTACTAGTTGAATTTTAGGTAATTGAAATTTGTATTTGTATAGAGAGAGAAAGAAAATAAACAATTATTTTCTTTCTCTTTTTTATTGCAAATCTTGCTTTTTATTGTAATTTGCCTTTAAATCTTTCAGCAATCTCCACAAATCTCTCGTACAGCCGTAAGTGAACCAAACAGTAGTCACGGCTCCGACTAATAATCCAAGCGGCAAATTATAATATTTCCAAATATTAAACCAGGTTTCTTCACTCCACACTCCAAAACAAAGGTTGCAAATCAATTGCACGAAAATCACCAGCAAATTAAACAAAATCCAAATCAATACACTCCATGCCAAAATTTTATCCCCTTTGGTATATTCAGGAGAAATACTTACCAACCGCTCCAAAATGATTGCTTTTTTGGATTTCGGTTCTTGTTTAACTTCAACGTGTTCAATATTATATTTACCTCGATTTAACATTTTTTCCAAATCGAAATCTTTTTTATAGGTCAAATATGAAATTAATACATACCCGAGCAATGCAGAAATCATACCTAAAAAGTAAATTTCCTGCCCCGAAATCGGAAATTCCCGATAGAAAACATCTTCCGAAACATTCCAATTTACAAATGGTAACTTTTCTCCTGCTCTCATCAAAAACAAACGAAGACCTTCCAAAAATTCCGGTGTATGTTTATGCAAGAACGGATAGACCACTCCTTCCCACTTTGCTGTTAAGAAAAAGCCGCCGACACCCCAAACTGCTCCGAGAATCATCGCAGTAAATGCCCCCGCAGTTGTCCCCTTTTTCCAATATAACCCTCCGATGATACAAGCCCCTGCACCACCTAAATATACTGTTCCTGTCAATGCAAAAAACAGGAGAATAAAATCGCTTTGATTAAAATAAAAACTGAATACCCACGCAAAAACAGCAATCAGAACTATTGCTATTCGCAACAACAAAATATTCGTTTTTTGAGAAATCGGTTTATTATAAATCGGCAAAACCACATCTTGAACTAAAATTGTACCCCAACTGTGCAAATAAGTTGTATCTGTGGAAACCATAAGGAAAATTGCAATCGCACAGAAAACTCCGACTAACCCAACCGGCAGGAAACTTTTTAAAGCAATCGGAACTAACATCTGTTTTCGAATTGTAATTGCAGTTTGCTCCAATCCGCCGACTGTTTCAGGAGTAATTCTCTCAATTAAATGTGCATTAACTGCTTCGGCATCTGCACTGTAAGTGCTTGAATTCATATAAGTATAAGCACCTATTACAATCAAAACCAACATGATATTGACAAAACCTGTCCTCCAAGTTCCCAAAAGTCCTGCCATTTTCTGTTCATGCGGATTTTTAGCTGCACACATATATCCTTGTGAGCCGAGCCACGCATTACGGCTGTAAACGGCGGCAAAAATCGAAATAAAGACAAACAAAATATTAAATTTCGCTAATTTATCAATATTAAAAGGATTAAAATATGACATTCCATCGGGGCGGCTGAGTATCGCTTCTTCAATATCCGCAAAGGAGAAAAAACATAAAATTGCAATCACAATTGCAGTGTAACCGAAATAACCGAAAAGTCCTTGACAGCAATCTGTAACCATTGTAGTCATTTGTCCGCCGCCGGTTACAATTATCAAAGCAAAAATCAAAAATAATGCCATGATAAATCCGTAAGTATTTATCGACAAACCGCATACATGAAAATATGTCGGCAAATTACAATAATAGACTAAAAATCTACCGCCAACCGCAGGAAAAAGTGCATAATTTACTACTCCGGAAGTGAATGCTAAAATCCCGACAAAGATACGAAATCCGCGAGAATAACGCTTTTCAAAAAATTCAGCCATTGTAACACAACGGGTTTCACGGTATCTGTATCCGATAAATCCTGTTAATGCCAAAACAAACCCGGTGAAAATAACCATCTGATTCCAGAAATCCAAGGCATAACCGGAGTTATAATACATTTCCATCTGGCCGATAATTGAAATTAATCCCAGTCCCGCAGCGCCTTCACAGATACTCAATAAATATCGCCCTGCTCCGCGACCTCCTGCTAAGAAATCATCTACACCGCGCGTGTAATATTGTGTGATAAAACCGATACCCAAAACCACCAAAAACGGAATTGCCACAACCATCCAATCAATCCAAGTCATTATTTACTCTTCCTTTCTGTTATATTTTTATTTTACTACTTCTATAAACATTGACTGCCAACCATTTAAAGCGGGAAGTTTTAAAGTTACTTCATTATCTGATTTTTCAATAACTTTTAACTCAATTGTTTTATATCCTGCTCTGTGGAGCAGGTATTTTTTACCAGCATTGCCTCGAATTACTAATTTCATCTCCATCGTTTCGCCGATACCGGTATTAAGCAAAAAGACTCCTGCAACTTCGCCGTTTTCTCTTACTCTCACAATCGGATAAACTGAAAAGCCTCCGGTATACAACCGAGCAGACAGTTTTTCCGGCATAATTTTATCTAAAGCATCAAGAAGCATTTCGCGTCTGTAAGTTGTCCAAAGCGAAGCAAAGGCAATTTCCTGAATCAAAATAACTTTGCCTCCGAACTCGGTAGGAATAATGCACGATGCGGTATATTCTGAATTTTCAACTTTGCTCAACTTGGTTACATCACTGCTTTTGACATCAATATATCTCTCCAGATTAGTTGCGCTATAACCGTTTTCAAAAACCTCCGAATTACTTCCTTGTCCTGACAAAATTTTAATAAGTTCAACCTTATTTGCCCAGGCAAGGTTCGGGAATTTTTCTTTTAATTTTTCAAGCGCAAGAGTATCAATCAAGACATTTTCTGCAAAAAGTTTCGACAAGTCATTTTCTGACAACTCCTCGACAGTTGCTTTATCTACTATCCACAATTTAACATTCCCGCCACGAACAATCGGTAAAGCATTATAAATCAATCTTCTCTCTGCTATCGAATCAGTTATAATCTGCCAACGCTCGGTTGAATAGATATCTTCGGCACGATAAGATGCCATCCCTTCTGTTACAGTATTTTGACATGCACGGCGAATTGCTGCAAAATAGGGGTAAAATTTCTTCAATGTCTTCCAATAAAAGTTATAATTCTCGTCAGGCTCACGATTTCTGTCAGAACCCCAATAGAGTGCCAATGAATCACACCCCGACGCCAATGCCAAAGAACATTCTGTCATCTGTGATGATGGGCTTTTCAAAACTGATACATGAGGCCAATTTTCTGCTTCATAGCAAATTTGACCGACCAAATCGCCATAAGTTGCACAACGGTTTGCCTCCTGCATTACCGCCAAAGATTTTTCCAACATCGCCGCAGGGTCATGGTCATCATAATAACATGCTCCGGGGCGAATACCCACTGATTTTTTGTTTTTGCCGGACAAGCCCTTTAAAACATTCAAAAGGTCAGGGCCGTCGTAAATCCAGCTTGAATATACTGCCTGTATTCCCAAGCGGCAATCAGAATTTAAATTCTCAACAGCCTGAGCGAAGCAACTTGCATATTCCCCCATTGAACGACTGTTAAAAAGTGTCCAATTTCTGCGAACTTCGCCTGAAATATTTTCACCGAACATAACTTCGCTTAAACTCTCACGGGTATAATTACAGTTAAACATCTCGTTAAATTTTTTGATACATTTATCGCAAAAACAAACCTCTTTCAAATCCTTATAAATCAAACGCAAATCATCATCCGGCCAATAAGAATCGGGGTTCAGTTCCTTAATATATTTTTCAGCAATTTTTACGGTATATTCTCTCACTTTATCCGAATTGGCACACAAAACACCATATATCCGTTCGCCATCACAATTCATTGCCCAATCTTCTTCTGAAAAATGAGAATAATTCTTTGCATGAGGTGCAGGATAATGCCCCAAAGTATTCCCCTGCTGCAAAGAAAATTTAATACCGTTATCCAGACATTGTTGTCGGAAAGGTTTCAATTCTTCAATAAATTTATCTTGTGCCTCCACAGTATCTTGATTACTGTTTGCAAACCAAAGTTCCTCAATAATATTCGGATTTTCTTTATTCCAATCATACAAAGTTTTCAAAAACTCTTTATTTGCGTCACCGAGTCCCCATACTCGGACAATTATGAACGGCCAATTATCACTTTTCATTACTACTTCCTTTCCTGATTGTTTAACACAAATTAAAATTATCCCGATAAGACTTAAAGCAAGACCGAGAAGCTGCAAACAAGTAAGTTTCTCTTTTAAAACCATAAAACTATAAAGCGTAAACCCGCACAAACAAGTTGATACCAATAAGGGATAAGCAATCGATGCGGTATTATAAGTTGCTAAAATATCCAAACAACGGTACTGCAATAAATAGGTACAACACAAACTCAAAAATTGCATTACTATCACAAAAAACCATAACCACGGATTGCGGCACTCTCCTTTAATCTGCTTCAAACACTCTTTCGCATCAGTAATCAAGTTCCAGATCAAAGCGAAAATTACTGTCGCTCCTGCCGAAAACAATGCCCTTGCCGCATAATTAAAATTACTCTGTACATTCATGTCATACGATGGGATAGTGTTAGTAATCTGATTCGAACCACACAAAAGAAATGCTAAAAAAGCCCAAGCAATCCAAACTTTTGACCTGCCTTCATTATTTTCGTCAGTTGTTTTATTTTTCCCGACACCCAGGCAAACCAAAGCATTAAGGAGTACAATAATTCCGAAAATCCTAAAAATATTTAAGATATCATTCTGAAAAATTACCCCATACATAAAGGTCAAAACCATACCGGACTGAGTAATAACCCAAACAATACTATTCGGTCCTTTTTTCATTCCCATTGCCACCGCTTGCAGCATGAGGAAATTCAATCCGCCAGTCAGACTGTAAAAAATAATCGCCTTTGCAACACCTTGTCCATGCCAATCAACTTCCTGAAAAATTCCTGTCTGCAAAATAATTGCACTTATAATAACCGACAAAAGTGCTCCAAACATCTGCACAGTACTGGTTGAAAGTCCCTTCCTGGGAGCCGCACTCATCACAATTCCGGTAAAAGCCGCCGCTAAACCAACTAAAATTATCCCTGCAATTCCTAAAATCAACATATCATGTATTCTCCTTTTCCAATTATTTCTCTATCAATTCGGGGAAATCCCGATTTAAAACATATACCAAATGACTTGCGAAGCCATGATTGCACGAAGCCGTTGCCGCTGCAAATTCCCACAAAGTCCCGGTTGTTTCCGCCATATACAAATAATAACTCTTGATATTAGATAAAATCTCCTGTTTCAATCCTGCTTGAGAAAGCAATTCCAATCGAAGGAAATATCCAATAAAGGGTGCTGCTTTGCCGACATACGGATAATCTTCTTCGCAACGATTGGGACCGAACTTGCTTTTCAAAATCCCCCACAACTCCGCATGACTTTCAAAAGTTGCCGTTTGAGTATAGAAAGCATAATATTGACAAACTTCTGAATAATCTTTCTGAACTTCCAACTTGCCGTTTTTTCTTACTGCATGATCGGCAAAAAATGTTCCGTCAAATGATTGTTCTATAATTTTCTGCTTCAACTTCTCTGCTTTTTCCAAATACAAGTTGTTATTATAAAGTTTTCCCGCCTGCTCCAAGGCATAGGCATACATCATATTGCATGGATAATTCACATCCTGCACATAATCATTAGCACACGACCACTCAACAAAGACCCACCCCTCCAAATTTTCCAGCAACCCGTCCGAATTTTGCAATTGGCGAAAATATTCAAAAAGCCCCTCAATCTTCGGCTGAAAATTCTTGATTATATCTAATCTTCCACCCCGTTCTTTATATTCTGCGAGTTCCAGAATCAACCAAAAAGTCCAAGTCGGAATAAAACACTTATTCGGAAAATCTCCCGGATATAAGCATTGTATCATGCCTTTCGGTAAATACTTGCTCTCCTCCGCCAGCATAAAATTCTCTAAAAAATTATCCTCAACCAAAGTTTTTCCGGTAATAATTTTCTCCGCTCTTGCGGTAAAAAAACTGTCACAAAGCCACCCTGCCCGTTCTCTCCCAGGACAGTCGGTCAAAATATCCACCGCATTCTGGCGAAAAGTTTCAAATGCCGCACGATAGATAAAATCTATCTCTTTATCCTTGCAATAAGGAGTCTCCTGTGCTGAAACCCTATTGGCATATTCACGAATACCAATTCTTTTTATCTCTGCCGTACCGCTTAAAACAAAAACTTGCAGATAACGGAATGAGTACGGTTCTATTGTTTCCAGCTTATGAACTCCCGCACCTAAAGTAAAACCGACAATATTCACACATTGATAACGCGATAAATCGATTCGATTATCGCACATAATTTCATCAAAAACAAATAAAATACGAGTTGTTCCACTGCAACTTACCTCGGAAAGAATAAATCCGATATATTCCTGTTGCATATCAAAAGTTGCAAACTCTTCTTTACTCAAAGTTATCGGCAAATTTTCAGCTTCTTTTGCCAATTTATTTTCAGTCTTCCGACCGCTTGCTTCAATAATTAAAGCACTCTCCAAATCTTTACGCTTATATCCGCCCAAAGCCCATTCATCTTCTTTGAGCGTCAAGCCGCTTCGATTAATCCATTTATCCTCAAAAACCTCTTCTGACGGGCTTAAAATCCCTTTCTGAATACAATTTTGGCAGTCAATTTCTCTAAATGAAGCATAATCAACATGCCGTTCCAATAAATTAATTTTTTCAATCTTCTCTAATTTTACCTCTGCTCCATACTCCTCGCGGGTAAGATCATAATCTTCCACAAAGCCTCGCTGATAACTGTATCTTTGTACTTTTTCTAATCTCCGAGGTGTATAAAATGCTTTAAAACTCCCCTTTTCAATTGCAGTATATGCAATCGGATTATCATCGACCGTAACTTCTGCCTGGAAAAAACCGTCCTGTAAAGGATAACAATAATTTGCCACTTGATATGAAAAAACTTCAACTGTCAGCAAATTCTGTTTTTTAGTAAGAAATCCGTCAAGATTATATTCATCTACTCTGCTGTAATTGTGTGCAGTTCTGGCAGGGCCGTAACCGACAAATCCGCCATTAATTTTCAATCGATATTGTGAAGATGCCGTTAGACGGATAATGCAATTTCGACTTCCCGGAATTTCTGTTACAAATATCAGCGATTGATTTAAACAATCCGGAGGGAATTCCCCCCGGATCGGTTCTGCTTTGTGAAAAAACTTACACATAGATTTACTCCAAAATCGGATGCTGCAATTCAACATTGCTGAAAATTGCTTCTCCGCCTTCTTTTAACTCATGGAGTTTGATATCAACCGTGCCGTTACCGGTAGTAAACCCGATTGTATGCGCACCGTTTTTAATCGCAGGGAGTGCATTTTGGAGCAGACGAACTCCGTCATAACTGACACTCAAATGACCGTCTTTGAAGGTCATAATAAGTTCAACATTTGCACCCTTTGCAACATAGCCTCCTCGATGACCGTTATGAGCAGTTGCGCAGTAATCTTCATTTTCAAACTCACTTACGCCATTAATCAACCAACCTGTTGCAGGTTTATAAGTAATATCAATTCCATCAAAAAGAATCTGGAAAACATTGCTGTGATTTACAGTGAAGCGTGCGGTAAATTCACTCGGCAAAAATCCTTTATTTAGCAAAACACCCTGCTTGCCGTTATTGGATTTTAATGTAACTGTACCGTCCGCATTGAAAACACCTTCTCGGATAGTCCATTTATCAGCAGTGAAAACGGTTTGTGTCTCAAAATTTGCAACATTTTTTGAATTACCGATTTTCTGCGCAGGATTAGGCATAGTTTCCGGCAAAGTTTTATTAGTTGTCAAGTAGAAATACTTCATTTTGCCTGAACCGATTTTGCAAGTAATCACATTTCCATTACGCTCAAACGATTCATTTCCTGTATTAAGGCAATGGATCTGCCAATTTTGATTCGCAAAAAACTTACTCAAATCCAAAGTCACATCAGCCGCTTTGCCATGAATCAAGTTTGAAACAACCAAAATTCCCTCTGTATCATTTTTCAGATAAGACGCATAAACTTTTCTTGAACTGTCAAGTGTCAAATGCTCCTGATTTTCCCAATAAGGATAAAACTTCACATCAGCATTATTCTTCATGAATTCAAAAAAGAATTTTTCCAACGGGTGCCAAGTTTTCAGAGCCACTGTTTCAGTCCCGTGAACCAAAGCCCACGGCAATGCACGGCGTGAAGTAAAGTTGGAGTCGAAATACAAAATCGGCAACAATCTGCCCCTTACGCCCAAAGACTGACCGGTAAAAGTAATGCGGAATTTATCAGGTTCAACTAAATAACCGTCACGATAACGGTGCATTTGTTCGCCGTCAAGATAAATATCAGCAAACCCGGTTGTAGCAATATTGAATCCTCCACCGGTATGTCCATAAATCGGATACGGTTTTCCTGCGGCATCGAAAATACCACGCAATCTCTGTAAGAATCGGCGTTGTCCTAAAACTCGGCCGCCATTATATTCATTCCAGCTTGCTTGGAGGAAATCCGAACAGTCATGTCCGGGATTTTCGCACTCAAAAGGTACTGTCGGGCCATCCAGATAGACACCGTCAATGTCAGCTTTTTCCAATAACTCCTTCACCCCGTCAAGCATTTGGTCGCCGCGATGTTTTCTCAAACAACTTACATAACAGGGGACACCTTTGCCGGGATTATTGGCTCTCTTGTACCACATACGGGCGGGATGAGCGAAAAGGTCGTTTTTATACTCTGCATAACCCGGACTGTTTTCAGCCAAGATATTAGAGAAATAGAGATAATGCAATTTACCTTTTTGGTGGAATTTCTCAGTATCGCTTTTTACCTCTTCCAAGCGGCCCAAATCGGGGAAGCCCTGATAATCAGACCAATATTCGAAACGTCCGGTGCTGATTTTATCAGCCAACGGCGGAACAATATCTCCACGAACAGGAGTCGGCTGCAAGAAAAATTCCCAAACAAACCCAGGTTCAAAAACACCTGATTTGGCATCAGCCAATTGAATAATCATCTCATTATTTTCAATTGTGATACGGGGATTATCAGTAGGTTTGAAGCAGTTTCTGTCGAAAGAAAAAGCCAACCCGATATTGCCGTTGCCAACCCAAATTTCAGATGGGTTGCCGCGATAACCGCCTTTGACATTCAAAAGTTGTTGAGTAAACCCGAAGTGGACAAATTTCGCAACATCTTCCGCCAAAGGAATACGAACTTGCAAATTTTTCCATTCAATCGGCTGTTTACTGTTATTTCTGATTCTGATAATACTAAATCCATCAAATTCAACTCTGGTTTTAATTTCCAAATCAGCCTTTTCTTTGGCATTCAAAGTGATGAAGGCAGCCTTTAACTGCTGACGACCGCAAGTTTCACCATTTTTGCAAACAGTTCCGTTTTTAGCAACACCTTTTACCGTAATCGGAGCTGAAAGCAGCCGGCGTCCTTTTACCTCAATTGCAGTCGGCAGAGTACGATTGCCGAAAGTCCAGTTACTATGGGCAAGCGCTAACACGCCATCTTTAAATTCAAGTGCTTTCCAGGGAGAAGCAACTCTATCTTCTAAATACTCTTTACCGGCGGTAGATTTATACCATTTCGGAAATTCAGGCACAGTAAATTCCTGACTTGCGATTTTTGAACCGCCGACAAGCATAACAACTGCAAATTTACTTCCGCTTTCCAAAAGAACGGGAGCTTCCAGTTTACCTGTTTCACCGCGTTTAATATTTTTTTCAACCACCTTACCGTCGATTTTTAACCCGATTTTGCAGGCATTTCCTGCGGGCGGGAACTGGACTGTAACCTTCTTATCAAGCGGATAATAGGTAATAGTCGGCTTCGCAATATAAGGCGGTTTCGCAATACCGCTGCGGATAGGTTTAGTTGATTCAGCAATCACAGAGCGTTCCGCATAATTTTGCGGTGCTAAAAATTCAATTCTGCCGAATGCCAAAGGTGAATAGCCTCCGTAGGAAGGCAACACCCACCCGTAACGAACAGAATTATAGAAACGAACAATATTAAAATAATATACTCCAGTGTCAGACAGAACAACTCCTGCTGAACGGAAAGGAATCTTCATTACACACTGCCATTGGTCTTTTCCGGTCCAAACAGCAGAAGAAAAAAGTATGCTTTCAATAATAGATTCATTATACTGACGGGACATACTGCCGACAGAGTTTACAGTATATTCATAAAAATGCCTGATATTCTGGCGGGCAGAATAAGCCGCATCATAACCTGCAACCGCACTCTGAATCTGCCCTTGAACTCCTTGTCCCAAAGCAATTCTCAAAGCCGCGTCAGCAGAAAAATCCTCTTCCCATGAGCGTTCAGAAGAGCGAATCGGCGACTTTTCATGCATTACTGCACCGACATAAAGATTTTCTTTATCGTGAAAAAGATAAACTTCAGTTTTTACGGGAATACGATAAGCAGCACCAACTTCGGTAAAGTAACTTACAAGCGCACCCTGCTTCCAAAATTCATTATTAAATACAGCCTTTTTTGCGAGCATTTTTTCAATTTCAGCCACCTGCTTTGAAGAAGCCTCGGGGACTTTAACAGTCGGAATTGCACCGCACATATTGCTGCACAATCCCAACATAATAACTCCGCAAATTAAAGACAACAACCCTCTATATCTTATACTCATTGAATATAAAACTCCTAAAAATGATAATTGTATTTTTTGCGATTAAATGTACGAATTATTTATTGTATCCGAAAGAACCGCCGGCATTACCGGGATTAATATCAAAGATACTACCCTTTGCATATCCTTCGTTAGAGAATTGAGCTGTTTTATGCTGATCGACATGACCGTCTGCATATACAGCATTTGCATTTTCGTTGTGACGGAATCCGATATAGCCGGCATAATATTGATTGGTTCTGACAATGTTGCCATATTCCTCAATGTCAAGGTCAATAACCAAGAAGCCTTGTCCCAATTTTTCGATAGCGACATGATTCATGGTTGACTTACCGTATTGAGCATACATATTGATACCGTAACTGCGAACCCAAAGACCTTCCCAAGCAGTAGCATTGGCATTGATTTGGTCTTTTGCTTTTGAAGATGACGGGCAAAGCAGAACCTTCCAGTCGATATAACCTCTATCTGTTTCTGATTTTCCAGCCAAACTTGCATACCAGTCATCTTCGCGCGGTCCCTGATTTGAATTTACAACAATATATCCGTCATTATCATCTGCATACAATACGAAACCGGTACCGACCTGTTTAAGATTGCTTTTACAATTACTTGCGCGTGCGCTTTCACGGGCCTTGTTAAGAGCGGGCAACAACATGCCTGCCAAGATTGCGATGATTGCAATGACAACTGTCACTTCAATGATGCTGAAAATGTAAAAATAAAGTTTAGTACTACACGGGGTAGTATTAAAATAGTAATGAGAGGTAAAACAAGGGAAATTAACCTCAAATTACGGTATTAATGAAGACGGTATTCTCATTAATATTTTAACCAAAAAACGTCTAACAGAAAGGACAGAAAAATGAAAAAATTATTTAATTTTACATTAATTGAGTTGTTGGTGCTTACCTCAATGGCGGTGAATAATAATCATATCCACTGTTACGCATGTTTATGAGTTAACATTCTGTATATATTTTAGCAATATTTTTACAAAAAACAATAGATTTTTTTGCAAATAGGTGGACAAAATTGCAAAATGCGCTATTTTTTATCATTTTTGTCATCTTTTGCGTTATAAAGTGTAGATTTTTTCTCCGAAAGTGTCAAGCCGCGGTGCTTTCTGTAAATTCTGGAAAAATAATGGCTGTCATTATAACCGACCATGGACGCTATTTCACTGAAACTCAAATTTGCATCATGTTTCATTAATTCTTCGGCGGCAGAAATTCTTTTTTCTCGGATAAGATACTTCAAATTAGTATCATTCTGCTGCAAATAATGCGACAATGTCGATTCACTGCAACACATATATCTGGCAAGATTATTCAGGCTTATTTCTTCCTGATAATGAGTATCAATATAATTTTTTATTTTCACCATACGGTAATCAATTTCTGTGGAAATCAACTCTTTTTCTGTGATGTATTCCATAAGCATTTTCATCATCTCCAGAATATTGTCAAGTGCTTCATAATCAAGTTTTTGCTGATTCAAATACAGTTGCTTCAAATTTTCATCTTTTATAAAAGGCGGGATTGCATCACTCAGACGGAATTGTCCGCAGATAACATACCCGACCACATCGCCGTAAATCACCAGCGGAGCCACCACTTCGGTCAAGCCTGCATGACATTTATAAGTGATAATTTTCTGGCTCTCCCGACACTCACGGTGCTTGGTCTCATCAAGTCTCAAACAATGCTCAATTCCGAAAATCTCATCCTGCATCAAGCGGCAATATGGAGAGTTTCCCTCGTTGCGGCTCTGCTTAATTACTTTCCCGTCAAGTGAATAAAAAACAATTCTCAATTTCATTAAAGACGCAAAACTGTCAATTATCTTTGCGGCCTTGGCACTCAAAATCAAATTCAATACAACATTTTTCATTTTTACTCCTGTTTTGTTTGGTTACTTATATAAAATAGCACATTTTGCAAAAATGTCCACCTATTTGCAAAAAAATCTATTTTTTTTCTTAAAAAAACTGCTAATATATATAATGTGATATTTTTTTAACCACAAGGAGAGAAATATGAAAGAAATTAAAATCGGTTTAATCGGCTTGGGGTTCATGGGAACCACGCACTTCGGAATCTACAAAAGTCTGCCGGGGGTAAAAATTGCGGCAATCGCAGATGTGGATGATGCAAAACTTGCAGGCGACATCAGCAAAGTTGTCGGCAATATCGGCAATGGCGACAACTCAAAACCGCTTGATTTAAGCGGAATTAAAACCTATCAAAACGGTTTCGACTTAATCAAAGATGAAGAAATTGATATTGTTGATATCTGCGTGCCGACTCCCTTCCATACAGATTACTTAATTCAGGCATTGCAGGCAGGCAAACATGTTTTCTGTGAAAAACCGCTCTGCCGCACTCTTGCCGAACTCAAAGACATCAAAGCGGCGGTTGCTGCAAGCGATAAATTTTTCAATGTCGGCATGTGCGTCCGTGCATGGCCGGAATACCGTCACGCTTGGGAATTGGTACAAGCTCAAACCTACGGCAAGGCAAAAAGCGCACTTTTCCGTCGTCTTTCTCCCTCTGTTGACGGCAATTCATGGAATAACTGGTTTATGCAGAGCGCAATGTCCGGCGGAGCAATCCTCGACTTGCACTTGCATGATGCCGACTTTGTCCGCTACATGTTCGGCGCACCTGCGAGTGTAACAAGTGTCGGCGTCAAAGGCTTGGTAAGTGACAACGGTATCGACCATGTTGTAACCTCTTATGAATATGCAAACGGGCCTTTTGTTACAGCCGAAGGCGGTTGGGCTGCATCTAAAAATGTACCTTTTGAAATGAGTTTCCAAATTATCTGCGAAAAGGCAACCATCAAACTTGACGCTAATGGCTATAACATCTATTGCGATGACGGCAGCGTTATCACTCCGGAACTCAATGTCGGCAACCTTCCCACCGGTTGGCATCAGGAGCTTAACTACTTTGTAAATTGTGTTCGTGATGGAGTTACCCCTGACAAATATCAAACACCAGATTCGATTTTCGATGCGGTAGCTATGGTAATGGCAGAGATTGAATCAGTAGAAACTAACAAAAAAGTTGAGGTAAAATATGTATAAAGCTCTTAATTACTGGGTTTTCGGCGGTTTTGACGGACAGAAAACCCCTTATGAATTTATTGATTTTGCAGTTGAAAACAAACTTGACGGAGTCGAATTGACTTTCGGCGATATTATCAAAGAAGACATTACTCCCGAAGAATGTGCAAAAATCCGTGAATACGCTAAATCAAAAAATATCGGTCTCCGCACCATGGCAAGCGGGGCTTACTGGGGACTCTCGCTTGCTTCAAAAGATGAGGCAGAACGCCAAAAAGCTCTCAATTTCACACGCCGCTACATCGAAGTTGCATCGCTACTCGGAGTTGAAACTATCCTCGTTGTAGCCGGTGCAACCAGAGTTGCCTGGGATCCCTCTCGCCCGATTCAGAACTACAAAAGCGTTTGGGAAAACTCTATCAAGTCTTTGAATGAACTCAAACCCTTCCTCGAAAAATTCGAAGTCAATATCGGCTTGGAAAACGTTTGGAACCGCTTTTTAATTTCTCCGATGGAGTGGAAGTTCTATCTCGATGAGATAAATCATCCGCAAATCGGTATGTATTTTGACGTCGGCAACTGCGAATTTCAGGTACCTGCGGTTGATTTTATTGAAATTCTTGGCGACAAAATCAAGGCAATTCACATCAAGAACTTCAAGGGCGAAGACAGTTGCGGAAATCTCCACGGCTTCGGCGATGATCTCCTTGACGGCGATGTAGATTTTGCAGGAATCAAAAAGGCTCTTGAAGCAATGAATTATCAAGGCACCCTCACCGCCGAAATGATTCCTTTCTCCCGTTTGCCTAACTTGGTACTCCCCGATTATGAACTTGCAGTCGACACCGCAAAGAAATTAAAGAGTATCTTATGAAAATAGGCGTAATTCCGCAAAGATTTAAAGAAAATGTAACTACTTCTCTCCGTACGGCTTGCCGTATCGGAGCAGAAGCAGTACAGCTCTACGCAGTTGCCAATGGCGAAAACCTCCACGATTTCACCGACACTCAGCTTAATGATATAAAAAATTATTGTGCTGACAACAATATGGAAATTACCGGAATCTGCGGAGAAGTCGGCGGTTTCGGATTCAGATTAATTGAAAAAAATGCTGAACGAATTGATTTCACATACCGCAACATGCTTTTGGCTAAAAAATTAGG
>JAZRSP010000094.1:0-9268 GCA_045651565.1 Victivallaceae bacterium
AGTTTTTCGAAGCAGTTTGGGTGAAAAATGAGTGGAGCAGATACCTCGCTTTGATCAAAAAAGACCGTAAAAAGTTACTGATTCCCTGCTACCGTGATATGGATGCCTATGATATTCCCGAAGAGTTGTCCATGTTCCAAGCACAAGATATGAGCAAAATCGGCTTTATCCAAGATATTCTGCATGGACTGAAAAAGGTTGCTCCCAAGCAAACTAAAACCGCAGTAGTAAGTGATACTAAAAATTCAGGTTCTGGAGCTCAAGGTAAAAATAATCCATTGCTCCGTCGTGCGAAAATTTCTATTGAAAACGGAGATTTTGAGTCTGCATTGGTAAGTTGTGATAAGATTTTAGATAGTGAACCTGAAAACGGCTGGGCATACTTCTATAAGTTTTTAGCAGAAAATAATTATGAAAATGAAGATACTTTTTATAAGATTTCAGATTTGCAGAATAATAATTCTTTTAAAATCGCAAATCTTTTTGCCGATGATGAGTTGAAAGAAAAAATTGAAATTATAGTAAGAATAAAATTGCTTCAAAGATACGAAAAAGCATGGAAAAACCTTAAGTTGGATCATATAACCTTAAACAAAATTCAAAAAAGGATTCAAGCTGAACATATTTATTTTGTTAATTTTAAATTCGATGAAGTTGAACAACATAAACAAGCCACGCAGCAATTGATAAATTTCCTTGGAGATATTAACACATTAAATAATCCAGTAGTGGAGGAAATAAATGCCATGGCACCAATTATAACAGTTATAATTGTGGGGTGTATTGCAGGTATTATTCGTGCTGTTGAGGCCAATGAATTTGGCGAGGGGGTTTTTATCGGCATACTGTATGCTGTTATTGTCTTTGCAATAAAATTTGTATTAAAATGTTTTTGTAGGAAATTATATAAAAAATATATAGATTTCATAACAGAAACTATAACAGTTATAATTGTGGGGTGTATTGTAGGTATTATTTGTGCTGTTGAGGACAATGAATTTGGCGAAGGTTTTTGGCCTGGCATAGTGTATACTATTATTGTTTTTGCAATAAAATTTGTTATAAGCAAAATATGTAAATTTTTTTTAAAATCATAAGTAAAGAATTATAATAGATATGGAGCAGATGAAATTTCTGCTCCGTTTTTTTTTGTGATTAAGTGAATGTATTAAGGGCTTCTTCTGCATTTGTTTAAATATTAATGCATTTTGGCATATCAAAGTATCTGTTTGTTTCGTGGGGATATTCGCTTATCCCCACACCCCATGCGCTTACTTTAGGTTACAGCGGTTCGCGTTCGACCAATAAATTGGTCTCACTCACGGCTTACTGCTCGACTTCCTGCCGCCCACGCTGAATTTCTTCATCGTGTCTGCTCATTTTCAATTCGCAGTTCGCTCTGTCCAGTCTGCGCGCTCGACGGCGAACCGTCTCGCAGAGTTTGGCTTCGGTTAAAGTTATTTTGGCGTGCTAAATATTTGTCTATGGGGTATATTTTCACCACGGTGGCATGCATACCACCGTAAAAAAATAACAAGGAGAATCGAGTGGCGTCGAGATTCTCCGATAGTTGGCGAACCGTGGCAAAAGATAAAAGCATCATTCCGCAAAAAAGCGGGATGATGTCTTTTAATATTTTGCCACATTTACACTCCACCAAACCGCCCACGATAAACCCACTCACAAGTACCCCAGTCCAGCACCAGTGCTGGCGTCGAGGGGGTTATAGGGGGAGGCGACGCAAGTCTCCCCCTATAAAACAAACTCTTATGTCTTGCGGTATCCAATGTCTGGAGTGGGTGGCTAATAATTTTTTAGGATTTGAGCAAGAGTTTGAATAAAAGTTTCTGCTTCTGCCAAGGTGTTTTGTGCTGAAAAACTTAATCTGATTGTACTAAACAGTTCATTTTTTTTGAAGTTCAGCTTTTTTAAGGCGGTACTTGGTTTTTTTGACTCTGCCAAGCAGGCACTTGTAGAGGAAACCATAATTCCATTTTCGGCAAAAAGTCCAGCCAAAACAGCTCCGTCATAGTTCGGAAAAACTAATTGCAGAATGTATGGACTTGTGTTTTCAATAGCAAATTTGCAAGAGATTTGGTCGCGGAAATTAAGATTGATTTCATTGCGGATATAATTATTAATTTCAGTAACCTTTTTCAGATTTTCTGATTGCTTTGAGAGGTTTTCTTCCAGATAATCGTACATGGTCAGAAGTTGCGGAATTTCGATTCTGCCTTGTAAATAGTATTGGTGTCGGAATTTATTTTGCAATTCATTTAAGTTCAAATTCAAATATTTTTTTGCAACCAGTATTGCTCCTGCAAGTCCGCAAATTTTGTGGTTTGATACTGCATAAAAATCGGCATTTTGCGGTAAATCGTGCTTGCCGAACCCTTGAATTGCATCAATCATAAGTAGTGTTGCGGGATTAAGTTTTTTTATTTTGGCAATAGCATTTTCCAGTTTCTGAATTAAACCGGTTTCGCTTTGGATAAAATTCAGAATAACCATAAAGGTATTTGAGTCAATTTTTGAGGCTAAATCATCGAGATCAAATTGATAATTAGAGTCAATTGCAGCGTAACGAATTTCGGTGTCGGAGTTTTGTAAGTTCGCCAAAACTGCCGGATGCTCGATATAACTTGTAATGATATTTTGTTTTTTTGCTTTTTCATTTGCAAAAAATTTTATGAAATTAAAAATTTCTGTGCCTGAATTAAAATAAAATCCTTCGTAAGAATTCAGATTGATTTTAGCGAAAAAAGATTGTTCTTTTGCTTTCAGCAAATTCCGGTAATCATTGGCGTAGGTATGACGAGACTCGGAATTGCCGCCGAATTTAAGCAGATATTCCGTAAGTTTTTGAGTCGTAAATTCCTCAACTTTGTTGTTTGCCGCATTGTCAAAATATATCATAAATCACCTAAAAAAACTCTTAATACATGATAAAATATCATAGAGTTGGATATTTTCAAATTTTTATTGCAGAAAAATTATAAAAAAGTTCATTTTTTTACTTGCAATCTGATTTTGTGATAGTACATTATAGAAGTATAATAAAAACTTATTTAAACAGGAGGTTTTTTATGTGTGTAATTGGTACTGCATTAACACCCGGCGCAGTTAAAGTTCTTCTGTGCGGTTCAGGTGAGTTGGGTAAAGAAGTTGTAATTGCTTTTCAGCGGTTGGGCGTGGAAGTTATTGCCGTTGATCGTTATGAAAATGCACCGGCAATGCAAGTTGCTCATCGTTCTTATGTGATTAATATGCTCGATGCAGATGCTTTGAAAGCGGTTATTGAAAAAGAAAAACCGAATTATATCGTTCCGGAAGTTGAAGCGATCGCAACTCATATTTTCTATGATTTGGAGAGAGATGGTTATACCGTCATCCCGACTGCCGAAGCGGTTAATTTAACTATGAATCGTGAGGGTATTCGCCGTTTGGCTGCGGAGAAGTTGGGGATAAAGACTTCACCCTACCGCTTCGCTGAAACTCGTGAAGAATTTGATGAAGCAGTAAAAGTTATTGGTATGCCTTGTGTAGTTAAGCCGATTATGAGCTCATCAGGTCACGGTCAGAGTGTTATCAAAACTGCCGCTGATATTGACCATGCCTGGAAAGAAGCCCAAGAGGGCGGTAGAGCAGGGGCTGGTAAAGTAATTGTCGAAGGTTTTGTCAATTTTGATTTTGAAATTACACTCCTTACAGTTCGCCATATCGGCGGAACAAGTTTCTTGAAACCGATCGGACATCATCAAGTTGATGGCGACTATCAGGAATCTTGGCAGGGGCAGGAGATGAGTGCGGAGGCTTTGGCAAAAGCGGAAGATATCGCAGAGAAAATTACTACTGCTCTCGGTGGCAGAGGGATTTTTGGCGTTGAACTTTTTGTCTGCGGAGATGAGGTCATTTTCAGTGAAGTAAGTCCTCGCCCGCATGATACCGGTATGGTAACACTTATTTCGCAGGATTTGTCTGAATTTGATTTGCATGCACGGGCGATTTTGGGATTGCCGATACCGAATATCAGATTCCACGGTCCTTCTGCAAGCAAGGCGATCAAAGTTCATGGGGTTTCCAAGAATGTAAGTTTCGGTAATTTAGCGGAAGTTTTGCAGTTCGAAGATACTTCGATTCGTCTTTTCGGCAAAGGCGAGTTAAATGGGCATCGCCGATTGGGTGTGCTGCTTGCCAGAGCTGAATCAACTGCCGATGCTCTCGATAAAGTAGAGAAAATGGCAAAAAAACTTGAAATTAGTTTGTAAAAGTTACATTTTGTACTTGAAAAATTGCTCTTTTGAGTTATAATAAGTATTGTGAAATCATAAAATAAATTATGGAGAAAAATTATGAACGATATTAGCATTGATTTGTTGTTGGATCATCTGGAAGAGATGATGATGAAGTCAGAAGATTCTATGAAAAACGATTTTGCCGCTATCAGAACCGGAAAAGCTTCTCCCGCTCTTGTAGACGGTATCATGGTTGAGTATTATGGAACTAAAACCAGGCTTAAAGAAATTGCAGGTATCACCACTCCCGAACCCCGCTTGTTGGTAATTCAGCCGTGGGATGCTAATGCGCTTAAAGATATTGAAAAAGCAATTATCGCTTCAAATGTTGGCATTACCCCTTTGAATGACGGTAAAACCCTTAAATTGCCGATTCCTGAATTGAGCCAGGATCGCCGTCAGGCTTTGGCTAAACAGGCTAAAACTCGCGCAGAAGAAGCTAAAATCGCTATTCGTAACTTGCGCCGTGACGCTAATGATGCGGCTAAAAAAGCCCAGAAAGCAGGCGAACTTACAGAAGATGATTTGAAGAAGATGCTTGATGATATTCAGAAGATTACCGACAGCTACACTGCTACTGTGGATAAAGATCTTGCTGCAAAAGAAAAAGAACTTATGACAGTTTAATATAACTTAATAACGAGGAGAAAAAGAATTACTGGAAATTGATTAAAAAAGTTTTCAGGTGATTCTTTTTTTTGTTTATTCAATTTAAGATAAGCAATTTGTAATGTGATAGTATGACGCAAGGATATTTAATTTGCTCATATCATAAAGGATTTAGTTAATGGAGAAACATTTTTTAGCATTTGACCTCGGAGCTTCAAGCGGAAGAGGGATTATCGGTACTCTCAAAGATGGAAAACTTTCGTTGCAGGAGATTCACCGATTCGAAAACGGTCTTAAAAATATTGACGGATCGTTTTTCTGGGATTTTCCGGCACTGGTTGAGGAAATTAAAATCGGTATCGGTAAGGCTTTTGAGGTAACTAAAGATATTGCGGCGATTGCGATTGATACTTGGGGAGTTGATTATGTACTTTTCGATAAAGATACCAAAGAGGTAAAAACTCTGCCTTATCACTATCGTGACGAGAGAACTGCCAAGTATCTTGATGAAGTCTGGAGCAAAATTTCCAAAGATGATATTTATAAAAGAACCGGTATTCAGTGTATGCCGTTTAATACTCTCTATCAACTTTATGCTCACATGAAAGATAAACCGCAGGATTTGGAGAATGCAGTATTTCTGCATATCCCGGATGCTTTGGCGTATATGATCGGTGGAGATTTTACTACTGAATATACAGATGCTTCGACCGGAAACTTGGTGAATCCCTATACCCACGAATGGGACTGGGAACTTATTGATATTTTGGGATTGCCGAGAGATATTTTCCCGGAAATTGTTGAACCTGCCACTATCGGCGGAACTCTCTCCAAAGAGTTACAACAGCAATTTGGGGTAGGGGCAATTCCGATTGTCAAGGTTGGAACTCACGATACTGCAAGTGCAGTTTTGGCAGTGCCGGCGGAGGATAATACTGACTTTGCTTACATCAGTTGCGGAACTTGGGCGTTGCTTGGTGCGGAACTTAAAGAACCATCTCTTAATGTTAATGCTCAAACTTTTACCAATGAGGGCGGAGTAGGGCAGACAATCCGTTACTTGACAAATATTATGGGGTGCTGGTTATTTCAGGAAAGCAGAAGAGATTTTGCTTCAAAAGGCCGTAAAATCAGTTTTGCCGAAATGAGCGATATGGCGGAAGCGGCTGAACAATTGAAGTACCTTATTAACCCCAATGATTCTGCGTTTGCCGCACCGGAAAATATGATTCAGAGAATTAAAGATTTTGTAACAGCTCACGGTCAAGACGGTGAGGCGATGACCGACGGAGAAGTTATCAGATGTATTCAAGATTCTTTGGGACTTTGTTTCCGTGCTAAATTGAACGAGTTGGGCAAAATTTTGGGCGTGGAATACAAGGTTTTGAATATTATCGGCGGAGGTACTCAAGATACTATGCTTATGCAGAGTGCGGCTGATGCAGGTAATATAAGTGTAGTTGCAGGACCTATCGAAGCAACTGCAATCGGTAACATTTTGGCGCAGGCAATGGCGTGCGGAGATGTTGCTTCAATCAGCGAAGCTCGCAAGGTTGTGAGAGATTCGTTTGATGTACAAACTTTCACTCCATCGCAGGGAAATCGTGCGAAGTGGGATGAAGCATTTGAAAAGTTTAAGAGTGTTTAATAATTTTCGTATAAATTTTAACCAAAAAAGAAAGAGGTAAAAAAATGGCAGAAATGGCAAAAGCGGCGGTGCTCGTAGCACCGGGAAAATTTGAAATTAAAGAATTCCCGATTCCGGAAATCTCTGATGACGAAATGATTATTGAAGTTGAGGGCTGCGGTGTTTGCGGTACTGACGGTCATGAATACAAACGCGACCCCTTCGGAATTTGTCCAACCGTTTTGGGTCATGAGGGTTCAGGTAAAATTGTTAAAATGGGTAAAAATATTACCAAAGATTTCAGCGGTAAACCCGTAAAAGTCGGCGATAGTATCGTTACTTGCGTTATCCCTTGCGGCGAATGTAATGCTTGCAAAAACACTCCTGCTCGTACTAACTTGTGCGAAAAATGCGGTGTTTACGGACTTTTCCCGGATGATGATATTCACTTGAATGGTTATTATGCAACTCACATGGTTATCCGCAAAGGTTCAACTTTCTTCAATGTCAGCGATATGACTTTGGATCAGAAGATGTTGGTCGAACCGGCAGCGGTTGCAATTCACGCTGTTGAACGCGCTAAATCAACCGGACTTCTCCGTTTCGACACTACCGTTTTGGTGCAGGGAACTGGTCCTATCGGTTTGATGGTTACTGCGGTATTGCGTACTTTGGGTATCGAAAACATCATCGCAGTTGACGGCAATGATAACCGTTTGGAAATTGCTAAAACTTTCGGTGTAAGCAAGACTTTTAACTTTACCAAATATCCGTCATTTGACGCAATGTTGGCTGATATCAAGGAATGTACTCTCGGATTGGGTGCTGAATTTGTATTCCAGTGTACCGGTGTTGCACAGGCCGGTGCTAATGCTTGGAAAATGGTTCGTCGCGGCGGCGGTTTGTGTGAACTCGGTTTCTTTATGGATGGCGGTCCTTGCTCAATCAACCACCACTTCGATATCTGTAACAAAGAAATCACAGCGGTTGGTTCATGGGTATATTCTCCGCAGGATTATCCGAATGCTTTCAGCTTCCTCAAACGCGCAAAAGGTATCGGTTTGCCGGTTGAAGGATTGGTAACTCACCACTTCCCACTTTCACAGATCACTGAAGCATTGGAAACCAATGTAAATATGCTCGGTATCAAAGTTGCTGTTGTTAACGACGAAGCAAAATAATTAAGAGGTATTTTTATGAAAATGGAATATATCCACCCTCGTAATATTTTGGTTGAAACATTGCAGCGGTTGTATGATTACGGTATGACTACCACCAGCGGCGGTAACTTGTCTATTAAAGATGAAGAAGGCAATATTTGGATCACTCCGGGCGGTATTGACAAGGGTTCACTTCGCCCCGAAGATATTGTTATGGTTACTCCGTCAGGTGAAATTATCGGTCGTCATCGTCCGAGTTGCGAATTGCCGTTTCACCGTTCAGTGTACAGACTTCGTAAAGATGTGCGTGCAGTTCTGCACGCACACTCTCCGGCATTGGTCGCATTCAGTTTGACCGGCAAAACTCCGGATGCAAGTTTGATTCCAACCGTTTCTAAACTTTGTGGCAAAGTGGCTTTCGCTAAATACGAAATTCCCGGAAGTGAAAAACTCGGCAACATCATTGCTGATGAATTTGCCAAAGGTGCAGACTCTGTGATCATGGAAAATCATGGTGCAGTTATGTGCGGAGATTCTATTTTTCAGGCATTTGCTCGTTTTGAGGCATTGGATTATGTTGCAAGAATCCAAATTAATGCGACCTCATTCGGTAAAGAATTAGAGTTTGAAGGCAAAATGAAAGGAACTGATTATCTCGAATTTAAACCTGCTTTCGCAAGTGCCAAAGAGTGCGAACTTCGTGATGAATTAGTACGCTTCCGCGCCAGATGTTACCGCCAGAGATTGCTTTTCTCCGGCAATGCTTTCTTGTCAAGCCGCTTGGGCGAAGACGATTTCCTTGTAACTCCGGCAAACTTCGAACCGATGTATTTGGATGCTTACGGCATGGTCAGAATGTACCAGGGACAGAGAGAAGCTGGCAAAACTCCAGCTCTCTCAACTGCTCTTATTCGTAAAATTTATGAAAAGTGTCCGTGGGTCAATTCTGTAATCATGACTCGTCCTCCTTATATTATGGCTTTTGCGGTAACCGGTACTCCGATTGACAGCCGTACTATTCCGGAAAGTTATATTATGATGCGTGATGTGCCGTTTATCAGTGCGAAAGAGTTTTTCAATGATCATGATGCGGTTGTTGCGAAACTTTCAGTATCAACTCCGGTACTTTTGGTTGAAAACTGCGGTGTAATTACTACCGGTAAGAGCCTTCTCGAAGCATTTGACCGCTTGGAAGTTTCTGAATTTACCGCTAAATGTATTATTATGGCGAAGAAATTGGGTGATGTGAATCCGATTACTCAGTCACAGGTTGACGATATCATCGTTGATTTTAAATTGCCGAGATAGTTTCTTTGCAAAGTCTTAATTGACTTTAATTGAAAAACATTCGGGAGATAGAGCAAAAAACTCTACCTCCCGATTTTTTTTAGGGGGAGACTTGCGTCGTCTCCCCCTATGACCCCCTCGACGCCAGCACTGGTGCTGGACTGGGGTACTGGTGAATTTGGCAGGTCGTGGGCGGTTTGGTGGAGTGTAAATGTGGCAAAATATTAAAAGGCATCATCCCGCTTTTTTGCGGAATGATGCTTTTATCTTTTGCCACGGTTTCGCCAACT
>JAZRSP010000095.1:0-3679 GCA_045651565.1 Victivallaceae bacterium
GGCTACGATCCGACTTAGTCGTGAAGAGTTTGCAGCTGAGCTTGCTTTGCGTTTGGGGGCCATTGTGGTGCTGAAAGGGTTCCGCACCTGTGTGGCCACCCCTGACGGCAAAGTGACCGTCAACGGCTCAGGAGGCCCCGAATTGGCCATGGCTGGTTCTGGAGATGTGCTGGCAGGGATCATTGCCGGAATTGCTTCAAGCACCGATGATCTTGCTTTGGCGGTGCGTTTGGGTGTCTTCTACCACGGTGCGGCAGGAGATACGGGCTTGGGGTGTGTGATCGCCGACGATCTGCCCGCCCTTGCCGCCCGTGCGGCATCGTGTCAGACGTGGTGGTAAGAACCGCCTGCGTTGAAGTTCAGCGCCCTGTAGATCTGCTCACAAAGGAGAAACCGCGCCATTTCGTGGGTAAAGGTCAAAGGTGAAAGTGACCAGAGCAGATCAGCTCTTTCCTTGACTTCGGGAGCCAGCCCGAAGGGGCCGCCAATAACAAAGACCATTTTTTTGTCGACAGAATTGATTTTTTGAGCGAATTGCGCAGTGCTGAAAAGTTTTCCTTCTTCAGAAAGAACAAAGACAAAGCTGTTTTTTTCCTTTTCCAGTTCCCGCATGAGGGCCTTGCCCTCTTTGGCCACATCGGAGTCAGGAAGTTCCACACACTCCACCTTGCCGTAAGCACCGCATCGGCTCACAAACTCCGCTGACTTTGTTCCCAACACCTTATCTTTGGGCTTGCCCACCACAATTATCTTCATCAACATATTGCTACTGTCCTGAATTGATTTTACACTGACACAATGTAATACCGATTCATTGTAATTGCAAGTTTGCGATTGGTCAAATATTGCAATTGCTTTTTAATTTTCGTAAAAAAATCATTGATGCTGTCGTGTTTTGAGAGTTAAAAGTTCTTTTTCTACAAGCTTTTTGAGTTTGTCAAGTTCAGTGTAGAATGCCCTTTTAAGCGTCTCTTTTTCAATCACATAGCCTTTATAACAGATATAGCAACCGGCTTTTTGCCCATAGCAGCTCTTGCATTCTCTGGGGCAGGAAAATACTATTACCTTGTGCCTCTTGGCACCGGTTCGCATTTCTGAGGTTCGTCTGCCGCTGCCTCCGCAAATCCTGCATGCCCCTGTATTATCGCATACTCCGCAGTTTTTTATCCCTGTTCCCCGGCAATCTGCGCAAGCTGTGAGAAGTCTGTACTCTCCCCATTTACCTTTTTTTTGGTATAATGTGCTACGCGAAGCGAGCGGACGTCGCATGATATCCGTAATTTGTAACCAATGATTAAATGCTTCGTTTAAGGATTTATTATCCAAGCTTAAAAAATATTTTTTTAGTTTGTTGGAGAGAGTTTTTGCATATTTTTCAGAATGATAATCATTGATTGTGCCGATAATTTGATTGAGGGTTCCCTTTTTTTTCTTGAGATTTAGTTTTTTTCGTTGTATCGTTTTTTCTACAAAATCAATTTTGCTTGCGCAAGCGTTTTCAATCATTTTCTTGTCAATGTTACTGAAATATGGAGATGTTCTAATAAAGCTTTGCAGTTCAAGTAAACGATTTTTATCTTTTTCACCAGGATTTTCAGGTACTTGCATAAAGACAGTAAGCAATTCATTTTCGGCAACTTCTATTGCAAGATTAATATTTTCTGCATGAGGGTTTGTTGTTATCGCTTTAAGCAGTTGTACAAGATCATCAAGAGTATGTCTGGTCTTTTTTTTCCATTCTGCAAGACTGTCTGAAATAACATGGGTATTGAATACGATTTCACGTTTTTTCCAAACACCATTCACGCAGATTAATCCTTGATTCCACAATTTGTCGGCAATATCATAATCTTTTTCTTGAACCCAAAAATTTTTAGTACTACCGGATACATTAGTCGTGAAGAGTTTAAAACCTAATCGTTTCATTTCCTGTTTTAGGTGGGGTGCTGAATACACCGGCGGTTCCGGAGCTGTAATTTCTTTAAATCTGTTTTTCAGCTCCCATATCTTTTCCTTTGAGTTATAATAAATTGTATAGGTTTTGTTTTCTTCGTGAAAAAACGGTTTATTCTTTGCAATGTTGAGCAATACTACGGCATGATTTATTGAAGACTCCGGAATCTCTTTAAGTTTGTTTTCAATCCATTGAGCTTTATCGAAATTGTTAGAATTGAAGTTAGTCGGAGGAAGAAAGTGAATGAGAGTGCTAGGGGTACCATGGGGATTTTTTTGGGTATCAGTGCTTTTGACCATATATTTTACTTTCAGCCGCAACAGTGCCCGATGGGAATAGGGTGGTTTATTGTATTCTTTAAGAGAAGAGAACGAAGCGTCTGATGTACAAGTTAGATGGCTTACTGCGTGGCAAGTTGCTGCTGTTATAAATTGTTCTCCAAAAATTTTCTTAACTCCACCTGAGATTAATACAAGCTCCTTGCCGGGAATAAGATACACTGAAGCATCGGGATTATCTGAAATTTTTTCTGCAAAAATTGAATTGATAGCGAGTGTTTGCAGATGTTTCAATTCCTCTCGTGAGGGTTCTTTGGGCGAATTTTCACAACCGGTTAAAAATAAGAGAAGACACAACGGGAGTAAAAGAAAGTTTTTTATCTTGCCGTTAATGCTTTTTAATGAAAACGCTGAGTCAAAGTGAGCTTGTAGAAAATCTCCAAAAACCATGAGTAAAAAGGCAATAAAGGCCCCAGTAAGAAGTATGGATAATGAATAAATCAGAGCCGTTCTAAAAGAATCCTTAAACTCGTCATCAATTTTATTGATATGTTTTAAATGTTCTGATAAGTCTTCATTAAGTTGTTGGGACTTAAGGGAGATTTGCCAACTGAATCTATTTCTGTTATCATGTGATGAAAGGCGTGTGAGGGAAATAATTATCTGCTGCAGAATTTCTTTCTCTAATAGATACTTGTCTTTGCCGCTGGTTATGGTTTGTTTCGGTCTTGGCAAGCTTGAAGTGTGTGGAGAAACTTTAATTATTTTTTCATTTTGTGGCTTAAGTTGCGATTCAATGAAGTTAAGACCTTTTTTGATGATATCAATTTCATGCTGATACCCTAATTCATTTTTTCTCCATTCCAGTTGTCGCAGCAGATGACGGATTTCATTGATTTCAAGAGAAACATTTTTTCCTGTATCAGTGTAGAAGTGTGCGCACTGGTCAAAAGTCATGATAAGGGGTGTGGGAGATTTTTTTTCTCTTTCTGGTGGGGAAACAAAGGACATTTTAATGGTATTGCCGCTATTGAGCTTATTTAAAATTTGGCTGTATTGTCGAGCAAAGAAATCGTTCATTACAGAAGAAATCTGGGTAATCTTTTTATCATATAATTTTAATGTTGTCATCGATTTTTCTACATCTTCCTGCGATAGAAGTGTTTCATTGAAAAAATCTGGATGTTCTGCAATATCTTGGGGAAACTTAAAAGTATTACCTGAATGATTAGGGGCTGTGATAAGTTCAATTGTTTTTGTGAAATACTTCTGAAATTGATTTTGTTTTTCCACTAACAATGGTACAGCATTTGTTTTGAGAAATTCTATTTGCTCACTATGTGAGAAAAAGGGGAGGCAAAGTAGTTTAATGATTATGTATACAACAACTGCAATTACCAGTGTGGCAAGCAGACGTGCAAAAGTGATATAGGCTCTTCCCCAAGGA
>JAZRSP010000096.1:0-2368 GCA_045651565.1 Victivallaceae bacterium
ATAAAACATCCCGGAATCGTGAATTTTTTTGACATGACTCGGCATGTCGGGGAAGCGGCGAGTTGCAATTTGCCAATCTCCGCAGAAAGCATAGCCACGGTTGTTGTCATCGGTCTGCCAGCCGTCATCAACGATAATACCTTTGATGCCGTATTTTACAGCTTCGGCACATTCGGCTTCCAGTTCTTTGTCAAAAAGGTTCTGGTGGAAGTTGTACCAAGTTGAGTAAATCGGCTGAAATGCACTGTCGGGGACAGTTTTCGGCGGATCATTTTTTCTCAAAAAATTCATTGCATCGTCGATTGCTTTTGAGTAGAAAATCTCTCGCTCGTCGATACGGATTTCAATTTCGCAGAAGTCGGTCGGTGCTTCCGGATCGCTGAAAAGCAGTAAATCAAATTCGATGGTGTTATCTTCTTCATAGACACCGGCTTTCATTTTGACCACTCGCAGAGGGTCGCCGACAGCGATAAGATAGCGATTTTGGCACTGCTGGTTGCTTAACTGCATGATCGGGATTGAATTGGCAATGTTTGACTCAAAAAATCCACCCCAATTCGGTGGAATATGATAGTCAAAAAGTGAACTCTCATGCCAAATATACTGCATATCTATTTTGCGTCTTTTCCATTTTAATCGGAGTTTCGGGAGAGTGGTTTTTTCTTCGGATTTTAAGGTTAGTTTCAAGGTTTCGACATTATCAGAATAAACTGAATTTGAACTTAATTGCCAATTGTTCAAGTCGGATGGGATTTCTATATTGGTATTGTGTAATTTTATTAACATTTTTGCCTCTCACTAGCGGTTATAATTTTTTAAAACAATGCTATAATATAATTTCCTAAACTGCAAAAGCAAACTATTTTGTCCCGAAAAAATTGTTTTTTTGTGAAAATGTCAGTAATTTATAATTTTTTGTGCCGCCAGTTGCCGAACATTAGATAGGCGACGCAGAAGATAATGGAAATTCCCTGATAGATAATTTCAACTGTCCAGGCTACTGCCGGTGTCGAATGGAGTTTTATGATGATAAGCCAGACAAAAAATGTGTAGATTGCCAGGGTTGCGCTCTCGATAAAAACGGTCATTTTTACCGCTCCAGTGCCGGACACTACATTAAAAAGGATAAATGCCGGAATTTGAATTAAGCAGGCAATACACATGATATAAACTACATTGACAGAGTCCACGATAAGTGCCAAGTTGTTGGTGTAGATTTTTAATGCCGTTTCGGGGAAAAGTGCAATCAAGCCCAGCATCGGTGCAACCGTTACTATCCCGATAAAGAGCATTTTGCGGATGAGTTTGGGGACGAGATCGGTTTTACTTTCGCCGATAAGGTTACTTACGAGTGAATTTGCGCTTGTGGCGTATGCGTGGATAATTAGAAACGGCACTGCGGAGAGAGTTCGGGCAAGATTAATTACCGCAAGCGAGCGTTCCCCCAGATGTTCTACCGCCAGGAAAAAGAAAAACCACACGCTGATTGAGAGAAACGGCTGTAACATCATCCAGAAAGAAACCGAGAAAACCTGTTTCAAAATTGAGAAATCAAAAAATGCAGAATATTTATTAAAACCGTATTTTTTTAGATCAACAAATTTCCAGGTGTAACCGATATAGGCAAGTGTCGCAATCGCTTCGGCAATGCTTGAAGCCAGTGCTGCTCCGGCAATTCCCATTTCGGGCAGTCCGAATTTACCGAAAATCAATGCGTAATTAAGTGCGATATTTGACAATACCATGGCAATTGAACTGTATGTAAGAATTTTTGTATCGGCAATACCCACGAAAAATGACCGGAATATTGCGATTATAAAGGCGAAAAGCAATCCGTATGCACGATAATTTAAATATTCAACCGTGGCATTGCAAACATCCGGAGATTTTATCATAAGCGAAAGCATTTTAGGCGAAAAACATATAATGGATATAAGTAGAACCAATGCCATAATTAATAGAAAAAATGCTCCGGCATAGCCGATTTGACCGATTTTGGCAAACTCTTTTTCGCCGTTGCGACGGGCGATAAGAATTTGTGCTCCGAAGCTGAATCCCGACCCCAAAACAAAAAATGCCAAGTAATAGACAGAACCTAATGCAGAGGCACCCAAAGCAACTTCACTGACTCTCCCCAGAAAAGCGGTGTCGGTTAATCCGATTAAATGTTCGATGAGCATGCTTAATAAAATAGGCAGCGTTACCGCCCAGATTTTAGAAAAAGAATAGCAGCCATTTTTATCAAATTCAGAAAATTTTTTCATCTCAAACCTGTTAATAGAAAAAATGATAGTGTGTATCAGTTGTAATATAATCGACTTGGCGATTATGCTTCATATTTGCGACAGCAAATGCTTCATAGCGGAAT
>JAZRSP010000097.1:0-3542 GCA_045651565.1 Victivallaceae bacterium
GGAAGCAAATACTTAACTTTTACGCCGCAAATTCCCACCTGGAGCAATGCGTTGAACCGCAGTCAACGGCGTAACCGTTTTATCCTTTACAACGCCATGACCCAAGCGGGATTTGTCAATTACCCGCTGGAATGGTGGCACTTTTGTTATGGCGATAAGATGTATGCCGCGTATAAATTTGAGAAAAAAGCATTTTACGGAAAGGCAGAAATCCCATGGCAACCAGATTTGTTCAAGACCGAATGATTTATAGCGAAATCATCGCCAAACTCGTTCCGCAAGCTCAAAAGCGGTTGTGGATTGCCACTGCTGACATCAAAAATATGTATGTAGAGTATAACGGCTCAATGGTTCCGTTTCTGAAAATCCTTGCTGAATTGATCGGGAAAGGTGTGGAGATCCGCCTCATCCACGCTAAAGAACCGGGTCAGTCGTTCCGGGAAGACTTTGACCGTTATCCCAGATTGCACAAGTATCTGGAACGGGTGCTTTGCCCAAGGGTACATTTTAAATGTATCATTATTGACGGTAAACAAGCCTACTTCGGCAGTGCCAATCTCACTGGAGCGGGCATGGGAGCAAAAAGCGAAAACCGCCGCAACTTTGAAAACGGTATATTGACCGATGACCAAGCTCTGATTGAGCCGCTGTCAGAGCAGTTCGACTCTGTATGGCGCGGAGCAAACTGCCCCAAATGCGGCAGAAGACAATACTGCCCAGATTGCCCGGCAGAGTAAACTCGAAGATTATTTGTGATATAGAAAGGTGAAATAAAAATGGAAAAAGACAAACGAATCGTAACTCTTCAATCAATTTTTGAAAGCTCGGAATGGCAAAACTCCAACGCCCGGTTGCCGTTGGCTCTGGGCAAAGATACTGACGGTAATGTCATTGTGCCTGATTTGGCACGGATGCCGCATTTATTGATTTCCGGTGTAACCGGAAGTGGCAAATCTGTTTGCATGTATTCAATTATTCTTGGGCTGCTGAAAAAGTATTCTCCCGCAGAATTGAAGTTTATCATGGCTGATTTGAAAATGGTGGAATTGTACGACTTCAAAGATCTACCTCACCTGCAATGCCCAATTGCCAACAGTTGTGAAGAAACATTAACAGCGTTGCAATGGTGTGTCAAGGAAATTAATCGCCGTTATCAAGTCATGAAAAATGCCCAATGCAGAGGAATATACCAATACAATGCCGACGGACATCCTAAACTGCCATATATCGTTTTTGTACTTGATGAACTTTCGGATTTGATGGTGCAAGAACCTGAAATTGCCCACGCCACCGAAATTGCAATCAATAATATTTGCGTAAAAGGGCGAGCGGCAGGAGTTCATTTGATTATTTTGACATCACGCGCTGATGGTAAAGTCTTACCATTCAGCATGCGGACAGTTATTCCAGCTCATATTGCATTCAGGTTATATTCCGCAGACAGCAGTTGTATTATGCTTGGTCGACCGGGAGGTGAAAAACTTGAAAGACATGGTGATATGCTTATACAACTGCCATCTGAAAATAACTTACTTCGCTGTCAGGGAGCGTATGCTGATAATGAAATGATTAAGGATTTTATTGATACACTGATTCCATACAAAACACCGGAATTGGATCCGCTTGATCAGTCTATTGAAAATATGGAGTCAGTTGCAGATGAAATCAAAAATTTCATCTACCCCGGAGATACATATGGATTTCTGGAAGCTGTAAAACTTGTTATTGCCGAACCTGACAAAGCAAGCATAAGTTATCTACAGCGAAATTTGAAGATCGGTTATAACCGCGCTGCCGAATATATGGATCTTCTGCGGGACCGTGGAGTTATAAAAAACAGAATATCAAATTTTGAATACTGTTCTCAAAAATTGAAATAAAGTATGCGTGTCAACAACCATTTTTCTGCATAAAATCAAGTTGGCACGGTTTTTGCTTATATATTAGCGGTGCTTGTGAAATTTTAGAAATTTTGCGGCAGAGTGCTTGTAAAATCTGTGATTCGGCGTTATGTTAAAACAGGATTGAGTAATCAATCCTCTACAATTACAGATGATCGCATTTTTATAGAAAAACTTGCAACCTTTTCGATAAAAGCAAATGCGGCACAAGCAGGGCAGTTCCTGTGTTTGAAAAAACATAATGGAGCGTGTCCGACTTTGTCGTATTGCTTTTAGGTTTTGCAAGTACCTTCTATAATATACGATGATTTCGGGCATGCTCTTTTTTATTTGCCCGGAAAATCTGAAATTGTAAAAATAAAGAAAGACTGCGGGAATGGATAAAAAGCAAAAAGAATTCTGGAAACAGTTTTGTCATAGCAAAAATAAAGACGAAGAAACTCTGAAAAAATCGTTATTCAACGTCGATTTGACAAAAGAAGAATTTGAATACGTCATATCTTGCGTTATCGGTCCTTTATTTGCCCCCAGTCTTTTTTATCCGGCGTTATTCAAGAAATATCCTCAACTTATGGATCAGTGTAATTGGACTATGCTTAACCATGTCGAATGGCGAGATCTTTTAATGGAATATCCGCAATTGGCCTGTAAATGCGACAAATGGAATGAGTTTACTGCTTGTGATTGGATAAATATATTGCGTTCACAACCTCAGTTCAGCGATAAATGTGATATATGGGAGAAATTCGATAAAAACAATTGGTGGCTCTTGCTTGTGGAACAACCACATTTTGCTGACAAATGCGACAAATGGGATGAGTTCGATGCTCAGGATTGGAAGTTGCTACTCACTTGGCACTCTCAACTTGGAACAAAATGCGATTGGAAAAAATTAAATAATTTTAATTTCAGTTCTTCGTGGAAGCGTGGAGAATTCTGGAGAAATTTATTGGTAGAACAACCACAATTTGCGGAAAAATGCGATTGGAGTAAATTTGATTCTACTGCATGGGTAAAAATTCTCGAATCATTGCCGCAGTTTGCGGATAAATGTGATAAATGGGATGAGTTTTTGACTTGGGATTGGATGCGTTTATTATGTCATCAGCCGCAATTTGTTGACAGATTTGATTTAGCCAGATTGGGCGGCTGGGAATGGAGTGAATTATTGAGTAAGCAACCTCAATTTGCAAATAAATGTTATAAATGGAATAGAATTACCGGACAGAATTGGCAGAAATTATTCAAAAATGGTAACGGCTCATTTATAGATTTCTGTGATACTGCCACCTTGACTCCATATGCTTGGTCATGGATATTGCGCTATCAACCGCAACTCGCAGAAAGGTGTGATAGATGGAATGAGTTTTCAGCAGAAGATTGGGGACATTTACTGTTTATACAACCGCAGTTTGCTGATAAATGTTCCTGGAAGAAAATGTATAAGAGTTCGATATTGGTATATCTGTTGTTGAAACAACCACAATTGATTAAGTATTGCAATTCCGCTGTAATCACCGAAAAAGGCAAAGCCAAACTGCGGGCAAAACACCCCGATCTAGCAAAGTATTTCCCCGCAGCAGAGAAAAAAGTCGATAACAATCAGCCGGAATTATTTTAATACCAAAACGAAAGGAAAAA
>JAZRSP010000098.1:0-4275 GCA_045651565.1 Victivallaceae bacterium
CCGTTAAGAAACTCGAATAACTGCCGGTTGAAATCAAAATCGCAGTCAACACAATTATAACGGCGAAGCTTGGCTTTGCAGTCCAACGCCGCCATAACTTCTGCAACATCGCAGTCAAAGCACTTGGCAACAAAGACTGCTTTGTCGTTTTCATCAGAACGTCGGCTGTGGCCATCAATGATCGTGAGCATACCATTGCTGACAAAAGCCAACACCAGCATAACATTAGTTTCAAAGTCAGAGAGTCCGAAAGTTTTCTGCAATTCGGCAAGCTGGCGCGGAAAAATTTCGTTTGTGTATTTCCCAAGCGGAAATTTTTCCAGCAAAGCTTTGATTTCAGCAATCAGCATACCGGCAAAGCGTTTGCGGGAATAAGAGAAATTCCAGACTTCGCGGAAAAATTCCTGCGGATCGTCAGTAAAGTCCAGACGATCGCAACTCCTGCTGAAGTTTTCCATGCGAGCAACAGTTTTTGCAGGGAAAACAGCTTTGATTTTCTTTTCCCAATCGCAATCTTCCGTAAGATCGGTAATCGGCTTGAAAAGATCATCGTCACTAACTGTTCCCTGATGGTTTTTCAGAAAGTTGCCGAGGAATTCCAAAACCTTTGCGATTTTCCAACGATCAATTTTTTCAGCATATTTTTTCATAAGCACCTCCATTTTTTGCTTGCAGTCTCCATTAAGCAAAAAGCGTGCCAAAACAACAAAAAAGCCGTTTCAGCACAAATCCGAAACGGCAGCAGAATACAAGTGGTCAAAACTTGACAGGCGATAATCAAAAAAACTACATTTTAGGTAATATGCGTAATTTTTCAAGGTTCGCAGATAATCTCTATACGCCCTTTTTTGAAAATATTTGCGAGGAGCTGAATAAAACGCATAACATCCCCATGGATTGAAATAATTCCACCGGGCATCATACAAGGAGACATTCTGATGATTGGCTATTCTCTGAAGCAACAGTTCATAACTTTTGCCTGTCAGTAATCCGGAGTTATCTTGTCTGAAAAATTCCGCTTCTTCTGGAGTACAGCCGGTCATCCGCTGTAAAGCGAGTTCACACTGGTTGTGATAGAGCAACACCCCACGAGTTTCTTCCGCAATATCTTGTGCAAGCAAAAGTTTGCATGGAGAATTGTTTTTGTAATCATTAAAGTGTGTCAATGGTCCCGGACGATAGATTGCCAAAAAATTCTGCAGTTCTGTCAGGTTTGAAATCGCAAGCTCTGCTGCTAGTTTCTGCATTATTTCCGGAAAGATTCCTTCAGTATTTCCGGATAACAGGAAAGAAAAAACGGTTTTCTGTTCTTGCTGAAAAGGTACAAGTATATCCTCTATATCTTTCTTTGACACACCAATTTTTATCGGCAGAGCAGTTTCGATATCATAACTTACAATTTCACAGGTCAGAATTTTAAGTAAGTGTTTTGCACAGTTAAAACCAATACGGATTTTCTTGTTGTTGAAATGTGTCATCAGAATAATCGCCTGACGCACCTCATTATTCAAGCAGTAAGATTCCGGATGATATAGGAATGAAGAATTGCGCAGACACAATTCAGCCCAATCATCTTCAGTGAATGAATCAAAACAAAAATTCCTTGTTTCTTTAATAGAAAGTTTGGCAAGTTCCTCTATCTGCTTCATCCGGGAATCAGAGGGTGGCTCTTTGGAGTTTGGCTCTTGCAAATCCAACTGAAGCAGATCAGGTTCAAATGGCAAGAAACATCCATCCGGAGTTCCTTTGAAAACAATTTTTTTACTCATGACAATATCCTTTCATTGGTTTGATACTATCATAACAGCAAAATTCATGCCAAAATAAAAAAATAGCCGTTTCAGCACAAGTCCGAAACGGCGAGAGAATGATGGTAATCAAAAATTGAATAGATAGTGGTCAAAAGAGAGAATGAACCTCGAAAACAAACTCTTTGTCAACATCCTGCGTAAAAACTAAACGATGCGAATCAGTTGACTGATCGCAGAGCCAATCGCCAATTTTCTCTCCACATTTGCATATCTGATGTTGATTTAACAACTCTCCCCATAAAATGATAGTGATTCTTATGAAATATTTTTTGTCCCAAATACTTCCGCTGTCAGTTTGCAAATGGACAGCTTGTTCTTCATCATTATATGCAAATTCTGCAATTCCATCAATACGTTTTTTGACTTCATCCAACAGAATGTTATACGATTCTCCCAGATAGTCTTTGATGAAATTCTGTTCATCCTGATATTCATTTGTGATGATTTCCATATCTTCCTGCGAATATGTAACGCTGCCATCCGGATTACGATCAGTTAAAATCTTAAAAATTTTGTGTTTCATAATTTTGTTGTTCCTGTATAAATTTAATTTTTTGTATTAATTTAATGACTTACTCTCAAAACCATTTTGATAAATTTCATAAAGCTTTTGCGCGATGTCTTGTGCATAATCATCTGTAAGTGAAAGCAACGGGAAATGAAGGTAAAATTTACCATTCCACCATCTGCAGCTGTATGGGTATATTTTATCTTTTTTTGCCAACCATTGGATTAGCTTTATAGTGAAGTCTCCTTTGTCGTTTCCCCATATGTCAATCGCGTAAGGTCGTTTCCATGCTTTTTGAGTCAGTTGAACAGCACGACCATTATTATATCTGTAATTTTTTGTAACATTTCCATTCTTTAAAGCCAAAAAATCGTCTTCATACTTAGTGTTGATTTGTTCTGCAAGCACATTCAAATGATTTTCCAACTCACTAAAAATGCTGAAGTCTTTTACGCAATCAGGAATATTTATTTCTGTTTGAGTTAAGTTAAAATCATTCTTGAGATGAATTTGTAAAATTGTGAAAATCTTTTTAAGCTCTTTGGGTGTATTTATAGTAAGACGTAAACAACTTGCCCCGTTATAGTCAAATGTAATGTATGGTGGCAACTCCTTACTCGTTATTTGTTCTATTCTGTTTTTGTAGGAATCAATGCCATCTCGATTTCCTGAATAGTGAACATCTATTTGCATCAATGAAATTTTTGAAACTGTTACCGCCTTAAGAGAAAAGATTTCTCCTTCATAAAGAAAACAATTACGATTATCTGTTGTTCTATTTATCGCAAAAAAATGTTCGCATAAGTCAAAAAGAATTTCTTTTTTTAACTCGTCTGGCAATTTATTCCAATTTTCTTCGTTAGGAATATTTCGTAAAAAGTAAATTCTCCAATATGCTTTTAAGTATTGAAGTTCTGCGATCACATCGAAAATATCAACATCCTTCAAACAAGTTTTTATGTCATTTAAAAGTGTGTCGCAACTGTTTTTACGCATCCCCAGTCGACCTTTTATATGGTCAATATACTGCAATATTCCACTTCGTAAAAAAGGTTGCTGCAGGGAGTCGGATACCGAAAAAGCAATTTTATGTTCAAGCCAATTCAGGATATGTTTATTATAATTTATTTGTATAATTGGGACATTTGATTCACCAATACTATTGTGATCAGGCTCTTTAGTTCCATCTAATGTTAGGTAAAGAACAAATATATTCTTGTTTTGAGATTTGACCGACGACACATAACGTTCTATCTGTCTATCCTGATCAACGGCATAGTTGATTTTATTTTCGATAATTATACAGAAATTTTTTGTTTCTATTTTTGCATCAATGTAATCAGAAAACTCTGAAACATCGCTCGGGAAAAGTTTATCAGGTATATCGAATGTAGCTTGCTCATTGAAATTATCCTTTAAATACACCAAAAAAGAATGTAGCAGAGATGGTATTTGTAATAATCTAACCAAAATCCTGGTATGAGCATTTTCGTTGGCATGAAGTTCATCAAGCAAATTAAATTGATGCGTACAAGATTCACGCTTCTTTTCTTTTATCTTTTCAATAAGTTCGTGCAAGCAGTTTGACATTTCAGGCATATTATTCATTTTTCAATCCTCCAAATATTTCTTAACGGTGTTTCTTGCTGCTTTCAGGGCTTCGGCGGTACGCGTCAGGTTACGGTCGTATTTTTCGTAGATGCGTTTGACGTGGATTCTTACTGCCGCTTCCAGTTCGTCGGGGATTTCTTCGGATTTTTCGTTTGACGGTTTTAAGCCTGCGGTCATTTCTTTATGTTCTTTCAGGAGTTTGGCAAAGTCGGATTCGTTCAGCACGCTGGCTCTATCAAGAATGTTGATCAATTCACGCACGTTGCCTGGGTAATCGTAGGTTTTCAGGACTTCGATCTGTTCCGCTTCGAGGCGGCGGTGATGTTCTTTCAGCCAGCGGCCGTT
>JAZRSP010000099.1:0-8896 GCA_045651565.1 Victivallaceae bacterium
AAAATATTGCCCACAGTGTGAACAAACCCTATTTCAGATGTTCATAGGATTGGATACTCCAAAAAAATCCGGACATCGTAATTTGGGCTGGAACTCCCAAGGGCTGGAATAAAAAAATCTGGCAGAAACTTCCGGCAATAAAAAAAGGTAAAATTCTTTACGATTTCAACCAAGATATCACTCTTCGCTGTTCGCCGAGAATTTTTGACGGAATCATGGAATTGCATAAAAAATTGGAGCAATTAAAATGAAAAGAAACCTGATACTTGTATTTTTTATCATCATCGCTGCTTTTCTGGGAGTAATTTTCGGCTCACGCACATTAGCTTGGGGCGAAATCACGACATCACCAATCAGTGAACTCCGATTTATCCGAATGATTGCGGCATTTTTTATCGGGGGGAGTCTGGCTCTCTCCGGGCTGGTTTTTCAAGCACTGCTGCGAAATGTTTTAGCCGAACCGTTCACTCTCGGAATTTCGGGGGGGGCAAGTTTAGGAAGTGCATTGACATTTATCCTCGGACTTCACAGTTTAACAATTTACGCCATACCGTTTATGAGTTTAATCGGGGCATTGGTTGCCTTGATAATAGTGCTGATTATCAGCCGTCAAAGCAACTATGCAAGCGAAAATTTACTTCTTTCCGGGGTTATTGTTTCAACTATTTGTTCAAGTTTGTTAATGTACCTGATTTCAGTTGCAGACACACAAGAACTTGCAAGTATCAGTTATTATCTTTTGGGCGATTTACAGTCAGTAGACAGTGATTTATTGATTTTCCAAAGCGTCTATGCTCTGATTGCCGTAATAATTCTGCAATACTTTTCAGTAGAAATAAATGCAATCTCCCTGGGGGAAGAAGAGGCGTTTTATTTGGGAATAGACACTAAAAAAATGAATATTATTTTAACCGTTGTCGCAGCATTATTAAGTGCTTCAACCGTTGCACTGGCAGGAATTATCGGCTTTGTCGGGCTGATTATCCCCCATATCGTGCGGCGAACAATCGGAAGCGACCATCGCAAAAATATTATCAGTACTTTTTTGACTGGGGGATTATTCCTGATGATTTGCGATATTTTGAGCAGAGTAATATTCCGCGCGAGTGAAATTCCGATAGGAGTTTTAACTGCTCTAATCGGCGGACCGTTATTTCTAATAATACTTAACCATCGGAGGGCGAAATAATGTTACTTGAATCAAAAAATTTAGAGTTCCAATACTCTGCAAATTCGCCGATAATCAAAGACTTTTCGCTGAAAATTGAGAATGGAGAGTTTGTCATGATTTCCGGGCCGAATGGGAGCGGTAAATCAACTGTACTTAAATTGTTGAGTTCCTTTTTGAAACCCGACAAGGGTGAAGTCAAACTCAATTCCAAGTTAATCCAAAAATACACCTATGCCGAGAGAGCAAGTCAGATTGCCGTGGTTTCACAAAATCCGACCCCGATTCTGAACTTCACCGTTTTTGAGTTAATTATGAGCGGCAGAAGCGGAAGTTTAAACCGGTTTGCTCCTCCGAGTCAAAAAGATTGCGATATTTGCAATGAATTAATGGAACTTTTTGAACTCACCCAATTCCAAAACCGTATCGTTAATCAACTTTCCGGCGGAGAAAAAGCGAGAGTTTTTCTCGCCAAGGCCTTGGCACAACAGCCGCAATTGCTTCTGCTTGATGAGCCGACATCAGCATTTGACTTGGAATACACCTTCAAAACCATGGAAATCCTGAAACAACTCTCCCGAAAAATCGGAGTTGTCATGGTCTGCCACGATTTGAATTTGGCATGGCAGTATGCCGATAGATTGATTCTGCTTAAAAGCGGAGAAATTTTCGCACAAGGCGCACCAAAAGAAATTTTAACGGCAGAAACTATCAATCAGGTGTACCATTGTCAAGCACAAATTTTATCGTCCACCGGAATAGTTTTCTCAAAAAAAATTTAGTATTTTATTTAAAATTATTTATGCTTCCTGCGGAATTGAACTTGGAACCTCATTAGTTCTGATCATATTAATAAAACTATCAATAATTATCTGGTCTGCTACGCCATGACCTTCTCCGGGTTCAGGCATACGGCAGGTAATATCTCCCTCCATATCGAAACGGTCAATTCGGCGAGTCAAAATATGAACTTGGCAAATTCCGCCGTAATCGCCATAGTTTTCGATTCTGCCTCTTTTGCCGATAATGGTATAATTCCGACAGCAATCCGGGAGGAGATACTGACACAGCATATAACTTGCATGAGCTTTGTTTGCTAACTCTGCAAATTAACCATATTAATATCTTCATTATCAACAAAAGGCGAATAATCTTTTTCCCCTGAATAAGGACAAAAAAAATGGCGGAGCATATTTATGCGAATAACAACTTATTCTCCATTTGCGTAAGTCTTTGATTACCAACCATTCGCACGGGGACACGGGAATTTAGCTCAAAAATAGTGTTTTGAAACAAACAAAATTGGTCTCCATTTATCAAAAACAACAGCGAGACACTGGAACAACAATAATAATAAAATAATTTATGTATAAATCTCTATCGTTTGTTATAAAGAAAAATACTCAACTTGCCAACCACTGAGAAACACACTCTTGAATCTGCTCATACCACTCATTTTCATTTTCCACTATTTTCACTTTATTTACGGCAGAGTCAAGAAAATTTCTTATATCTTGAGGAACAGGTTGGCTACTGTGGTTATATGATGTGTCAACTAATTTCATAAATTGCTCTAATTCCAAAGGAACTATTTTTGCTTTGCCACCGTAATAATTAATATTCATTTGATTTAACACATAAAAATGAGCTAATGTAGCTGGATTTATTTTCGGAGCAATAAACAAACAATATGCTTCTTTTCCCGTTCGTTGTTTCATTTGTCCATAATGACGTGCAACAGGTTCGCCTTCAATTTCATATTGGCGCTGTCCTCGTTGCATGGTGACTTCAACAGATAACACAAAATCATCATAATCGCATTCAATATCTGGCATATTTCCTTGCGCTGTCGATAGCGGCTGTCCGATGTCGTCAAACCTTAAATTGCCTTTTATATTGCCTCCATTAAGCATTGTCATTGCTCGCCATGTATTGTATTCGAGCATTAACGGGGCATCATACAAATCATCCGAAAGAATTTCATTATATGTATCTATTATTTCAGAATAAAGAGAGTACGATTTTATTTCTGCCACTTGAGCGTTGATAACCTCATCTTTTCGATTTTGAATTATTTGGTCTCGCAAATCCTTCAGTTCATCAATAGTTTGATTCTGCAATTCACGCTTTGAGAAACCTCCAACACGCATTACAGTATCAAGGATATTCTCCTTGATATCTACATATAATAGCGGTTGTGTTGCAGAATACAAATGATTTTTATAAGACTGCTCATCATTAATAAAAACAGGAGCACGATTTACGGTAGTCAATATATAGTCAACTTCCTTTAGTTTATCCGTAAAAAAAGAAAGCCTTCGACTTCTATGCTCAATTGAAATCAAGCCAGTATATCTCAAATACCGAAAACATGCATCCGCATAATCTCGCAAATTGCTTTTTTTAGTTTTTATAAACTTTTTTAGACTTGCATCAGATGTTTCACGAGTTTTTGTTTTACCTTGTTGAATGTCATCTTGATAGGCTTGGGCAATTTCTTGTCCCCATATATCGTCAACAATTCGTTTATATTCTCCAGGATGTTGCTTTAAGTATTTCCTGAACTTCAAGATTTTATTCTTTATGAGATCAAAATTCCTAAAATCGGTCAACTGAACTGCAAATATTTTTAATTCATCAAATGTCAAAAACTTCAAATCTCTTATTAATCGCATTATTTCAAGATAAGGGCGAACATAAAAAGTTCCAGATATTTCCGCAGATTCAACATGGAAAGGAGATGGAAGTTGAAATTTTAAGAGCTGTCGCAGAAAAACCTCGTGGGGTCTCTTGCCAAACAACAATGCATGCCCAGCGTCTGTTAAGTTAATTTGTGGCTTTAAATCAACAAATCCCAATGCTTTTGGTGCACGATTGATACGATCTCTTGCACTAAAAGCTTTATCTTTTGGAGAGCCACTACCCTCAAAAAAATCAGCTTTAGCCAGTTTATCAATAAACGCTATCTGGGTCGCTTTATTCCATTGTTTACCTGCAAAGGCATCTACTAAAAGTCGTATCTCAGGAAACATTTTTACTGGAGTTCTTGGCGATGTTGTAAAAAATAAAAATTTACTATCTAACCTAGCCATTACGCACCTCAAACTTTTAATAATTTTTTACAACAATGTGCATTTTATCATTATTAAATCGGTTTTTTATGTTAACAGAATAATTTTTATAGTATTCATCGTAAATAAAATCACCATAAAGCTTTTCTGTCAATGGTGTTTTTCCAATTATCATCAAGGCTCTACAACGTAATTTTTTAAAATCCTCTGCCAAGCGATGATGTTCTTTTTCATCAAAACCGTTCATCAAATCTATATTCCCATAATCATTAAAAACACAATCGTAGGGAGGATCTAAAAAAATAAAGTCATCTTCTTGGGCTAACTCAAAAATTTTACCATAGTCGGCATTATAAATTTCTGCATTCTGAAGGAGTTGACTATGTTGAAGTGTAACCAATTTTGTGTTTAAATTTGGGTACCGACCAAACGGAACATTATATTCTCCGACACTATTGTACCGAATCATACCAGAGTAAGCAGTCTTATTTATAAAAAAATAGATAACCCCGTCAAGCAAATCATCACTAAAATCACTGAAGTTCAAAAGAAGTTGAGAATTGTCCTTGCGATTAAATAAATCACGCAAATGATAATATAAATCCTCGTTTGCATTGGGTACTCTGTCTTCCGGAGATGTCGCCTTTGCTTTTTTATACGCTAATTGATTCGCTTCATAAATAACTTGGAGCTTATCCAATTGAGAACGCATTACACTATAGTTGTCTCGCAATTGTATATAAAATTGTACAAGACGGCTATTTAAGTCATTAATGATAGCTTTTTGTGGCTCTAAATAAAAATATACCGCACCGCCGCCCAAAAATGGCTCAATATATCTATTATAGTCTTTGGGGATATATTTTATGAAATGAGGAATCTCTCGAGATTTCCCCCCCCTGTATTTCAAAACTGGATTCATAAAAACTCCCATATTAATATTTCACTCATGTACGATTTACCTAAATATATCATATGAAACTAAAAAAGCAAGGGCGAAAGAGAAAAAACATCTAAAAATTATTGAAAAAATATTCCGGTGTCACTGGTTTGGGGATTTTGCAAATGGTTGGAGTTTTGATTGTGCGATAAATTGTCACGATTTATGGCTGAATCAAAACAAAAGTGTTTAAATAGAATAGTCGGGGACACAAGGATCGGAGAGATTTGATTCAGAGAAAAATCGTCGGGGATTTATTTTTTCTCCACTTAAAAGCGAAAATTCTGCCGTTTTTGAGCATAAACGCGGTGTCCCCGGAAAACCCTAAACGGAGAATTTTGGCTACTTTATGGCTTTCTCCCGTTCTCTCAATTCTCCAAACGGAGAATTTAAAATGAAAAGCCAGTCAGTTTGACTGGCGTAGATACAAAAAGCATTTCCTTTATTATACAAGCGGCGCAAGACGCTTGTGCTTCATATTTGCGAAAGCAAATGCTTCATAGCGGAATGGAATGAAGCTGCTTCATCTGAAAAGGCGGATTTATGAAGCATGGCTATCGCCGTATGAAGCAGCACTCTTGTGCCATGAAGCGCTCCTGACAGAGCATGAAGCGAAGCCTTGACAGGCTTCATGTTTTTTTGCCCAAAATTTGGGCAAAAAAAAATGGTGGCCGGACCCGGGATCGAACCGGGGACACAAGGATTTTCAGTCCTTTGCTCTACCGACTGAGCTATCCCGCCACACTTGGTTTGTCCTTTAATATAGACTCTTTTTTGAAAAAAGCAAATACTTTTATAAATTTTTTTGCTATTTTTTCACAAATACCGCCGAAACTATTAATTCTGCACACTATTTTTTAAGTTAATTCGCTCTGTTTCCTCTTTTTTATAACTTTTTATCATAATTTTCAGATTTTCGACTTGCATTTTTTACTTTGGCGTGTATATTACTAATACAACGAGCCGGATTAGCTCAGTGGTAGAGCAGTTGATTTGTAATCATCAGGTCATCAGTTCAAGTCTGATATCCGGCTCCATTTTTTTGTTTAATTTTCCTTTCAATGCATATTGTGATTTAATATAAAAAGCCAATATCATTAAGAGTTATATCATTGTTCTTGTTGTTTGCTATATCGTTTTCCCTATCTTGCAACTCTCGCAACTTGTTTTGTAACGGAGTAATCTGACTCTTAATAAAATCACTTGGCTTCATACCGTCAACACTTCCTTTGGCATTAAACCTCTCAATACAACTAACCAATTCTCTTACAGCCTTGCTTTGTCCCTCTAAATTTTCTTTAGCTTGAGAAACAAATTTGCACAATTTATCATAATAATTAGAATTACCAGCCGAATACTCGAAATTTGCAGCTGACATTAATTCATAAAAGGAAAAATAATAATTATCCCCGTAATAATATTGTTCCAGCGTTTTTTTGTCAGCAAGTGCCTCTAAATACCTCTTTTCTTTTTCAGCAAGTTCCTTTTCAACCTTTTTGATTTGATCAGTTATCTGCTGAGTTCTAAGAGTTAAAAGAGTCCCTTCCACAGTTGCCTTCTCTCCATAATGCAATTTTATCGATTTCTCAAAAATATTACGAATTATCTTTTGTTTAAATTCCGGAGTTAAATTACCCTCGTTAATCAAATTTTCATACTCTTCAATAAGTTTTTTCTCTTTTCTAAAAACTTTCCCAGGAGCAGTTTTTTTCGCTACTTCATAAATTTGTTTACCGACTTGCGCCGCCTGAGCTTGAGATTTTTGGATCAATGCAATTCTATTCGGCAAATCAAACTCTGTTAAGATCAAGTGAGCATTCCAATACTCAAAACCACATAATTGTGCTAAAACTTCAATTTCTTTGTTAGTGAATTGCTTTTGTTCAGCTTTTTTAAAACCTGACACAGCATTATTCCACCGATTTAAAATTTCTCGTACAGAATCGGCACACTTTTGACGGGTTGTCATATGTTTAGGAACTTCCTCATACACATACTTATCATTAAGTCGAGCAACTTCTTCGCGAAAATAAGGTGTTTCTCCATCATTGGTCATATATGTAAATTGAATTCGATGCAATTTTGCCTGCTTCTCTTCTCTCGCCTTTCGACTACTTGGCAAGTTATATATAATACACTTCAAAATAATCACTAAAACAATTATCAATACCCCCCATTTGACAATCGGGAATACCTTTTTACCCAAATTTATATCGGATTTCTTTTCCGTCTTTTTAACCTTATCAGCATCTTTGCAAACGAACTCTTTTCCGCATGATGAACACTCGACGACCTTGTGTAAATACTCTTTCGGCAAATCATCATAAACTGCTTTACAATAAGGACAAATTGATCTCATTTTTTTACTCTCTTTCCTTTTATTTGTGCTAAAAAACATCATTATTTTGGGGATAATATAGTTCAAAAAAAAAATCAAGTTCGCTAACTCGTTTATACTTAATTTTTTTCGATTTTTTTCTACACTACACAAAAATTTTCTTTTTGCGCTATATCTTTTTGTAAAATCTGACATTATTGAAATTTAGGGGGAGTCTATCGCCACCTCCCCCTGTTCCCGTACTTTTGTTTTTTTTGCAGGAGACTCTCTCCTGCACCTCTCACCTTTTCAAAAAAAGAAAACGAATAATTGAAAAGGAGATTTGAGTGGCGTCGAAAATCTCCGTTAGTGGCGAAACCGTGGCAAAAGATAAAAGCATCATTCCGCAAAAAAGCGGGATGATGTCTTTTAATATTTTGCCACATTTACCCTTCCCCAAACCGCCCACGACAAACAAAACTCACCAGTATCCTGTCCAGCCTGATGGCTGGTTGCTGGGGGTTGGGGAGCGCAAACAGCTCCCCAAAAAAAAGACGGCGTAAGTCTCCCCCTAAAAAAACATCCGTGATTTTATTGACATTGCATTAAAAACATTTGTAAAAACCGAATCAAGGTGTATATTACTACAACAAACATTAAACTTTTAACTCAAAGGAATCTATTATGAGTTCAGAAAACAAAAATTTGCCATTTAACGGTTTAGGAATGAATAGCGGCAACCTCTCACGTTTGTCGAATGCGTTAAGTCGTTCTATTTCACCTGAAAATTTCACAGGAGAAGCAGGCAAAGGCGGCATGGCAACCGAAGGAACCGGTGCGAATGTTGCCAGAGATTTAGGGCAAGGCTGGAAAATTTCACCGTCAATTGATATTGAGGGCGGAGAAACCTTTACCTTGGCAAATATTGACGGCATGGGAGCGATTCAACATATTTGGATGACCTTGCTAGGTCGTCATAACCGCTTGTATATTCTGCGTGTTTTTTATGAAAACTCTGAAACTCCTGCGATTGAATGTCCGGCTGGCGACTTTTTCGCTATGGCATGGCCTGACCAAAAATTTTCACCGTTGAACAGCTTAATGGTCACTCACAACCCCGGCAGTGCCTTTAATTGCTATTGGGAAATGCCTTTTCGAAAAAATTGCCGAATTACCTTGACCAATTTGGATGAAGAAAAAGTAAGAGTTTACTATCAAATTGACTATACTTTGACAGAAGTCCCTGCTGATTGTGCCTACTTCTGCGCAAGTTTTCGCCGATTCAACCCCTTGAAATACAAGGAAGTTGTAACCATCGCCGACAATATCAATGGTCAGGGCCACTATGTTGGAACTTACTTGGCTTGGCAGGTAAACAACTGCAAATGGTGGGGCGAAGG
>JAZRSP010000100.1:0-8589 GCA_045651565.1 Victivallaceae bacterium
GTTTTCCCGTTATCAGGATGCAGAACAATGGATAAAAGATCAGTTTCCTAATAAAGTAAAATCTCCGAGAGGTAAAAAATGACAAACGATGACTTAAGAAAACTCCTCTCTCTCGGCGAAAATGGATCTATTGAACGCAAAGCAAACTATAATAGGGAAATTTTTGGAAAAAATATTTGTGCTTTTCTCAACAGCAAGGGAGGTTATTTAATATGCATTCCTAAAGAAAACATCTGCCCAAAAACGATGAGTGAAATACAGGACGAAATTTCCCAAAGACTTTTGCCTGAAATTATGCCTCATTCTCCCGTTTTTGTTAATGTTGCTGAAATTGAAAACCAATCGATATTGGTCATTGAAATTCCAGAGGGACAAGATAAACCATACGCATTTAACGGAGCTTTTTATTTGCGGGAAGGGAATGCTGTTCGTACGGCCTCTGTTGATGAAATAAAAGATATGTTGTTAAAAAATCAGATTGCTCCGACCCGTTGGGAAAGAATGTTTTCTGATGAAATTACCATGGAAGATTTATCGTCAGAGGAACTGAAAAGGCTTTTTGACAAAATGCCGTATGGTAATGATTTAACGCTGCAAAGGCATCTTGAGAAACTTTCCCTGTTTCGGCAGGGGCGTTTAACCAATGCCGCTGACATTCTTTTGACCAGTAATCCGGCAATACGTCATCCGCAAACCCGGGTAAGAGCTGTGTGCTACACTCAAAAAACTGCCAGTAAATATCAGGATATAAAAAAATTTGAAGGTCCAGTGATTCAGCTGATTGAAGATATTTTGAATTTTATTGAACGAAACACCGCTTCTCAAGCCGTGTTTTCAGAGAATAGTGCTCAGCGACAGATGATTCCGCAATACCCGAAAAATGCTATTCGAGAAGGCTTGGTCAACGCCTTTGCTCATCGCGATTACACATCCTATGGAGGGGGAATCAGAGTAGAAATTTCTCCTGAAAAACTTACGATTTGGAATTCCGGAAGTTTGCCGGAAGGAGTCTCTCTGAAAAGTTTGCAAAAGGGACAGATTTCCGTCTTGCGAAATCCTGATATAGCTAATTATCTCCATCTTCACGGTTACATGGAAATGCTCGGTCGTGGCAGTGTCCTTATTCAGGAGGAATGCAAAAATGCTCAACTTCCTGTCCCGGAATGGCAAGCCGATGAAGCCGGAGTGACATTGACATTTTTTGCTGCCGATACGCTGTCAGAAGTCTCGAGGCCTGAGTCGGGGCCTATGATTGAGCAAGCGGGGGCCGAGTCGGGGCCTATGACGGGGCCTGAGTTGTTTGCAGCTTATCAGGCAGAATTAACATCTACTTCCAAAATGGATGGCGTTATGAAAGTTTTGACAATGGAAGATATGTCAAAACCAGAAATGGCTGAAGCTCTTAACTTAAATAGCGTTTCTGGAGCCTTAAAAAGAGCCGTAGACAAGCTGGAGAAAAAGTTTCATTTTATTGAAAAAATTGATCCAGATAAAACGACCAGTAGAAATCAAAAGTATCGCCTGACTGCAATCGGAAAGAAATTCTTGGAGGACAATTACCAATGAAAATTTTATCAAATACCAGCTGGAAACGTCAGGGATCATGCATTTTATTTGGTCTTACGGAAATACAGGAACTGCTGAATGAAAAATCTATGGTGTCCCTGAAAGAATTTCTCTCATGGCGAAATAATGTGCCGGATGATCCTCCGATCCCGGAAGATGCTGATACAATTTTGGTCTGCGGTCTTGAGACTGTCATGGATACTCTCTCCGCTGAAGAAGCTCAGGAATTTCTGCAATATCAAGTTCGTCCTGTTATCAAAAATATACAGGATATCTGGACTAATACCGGCGTTGCATTCGGTTTCCCGCAGGGCAGCATGAGCTTTAAGGAGACCAACGGCAGCAGAGAAGAGGTATTATTCCTGCGCAGCGACAATCAGGAAGTGCATATTTCAGAGGGATTGTGGGATGGAACCGCAGAATTAAATATGCAGAGATTGGAGACCACATTCATCTCTGATAACCAAAAGGTTCCTATTGGATATTATGTCAAACGCATCTCCTGATTTATTCGTTGGTCAGAGAATTCGACATCCAGAGCTGGGCGAAGGTATCGTTGCATCCTTGCCCAGAAATGGATTTGTATCTGTATTTTTCCGTGATGCCGGGGAACGACAGGTAGAGATCGCATCCCTGTCTGTCTCCTATGACAAATTCGAGGAATTACTTTCTCAGCTGCATCCAGCCACGCAGACTGAAATAAAACGTTTGCAATTGGCAATAGAGGCAGAGTCTCTTCCTCTCATGGACAACAAGACGGAGCTGACAGCAGCAAAAATTGATTTGCTGCCGCATCAGATTGTTTTGGTACATAGAATTGCAAATACTGATCCCAGACGTTTTTTGATAGCAGATGAGGTCGGTCTTGGCAAAACGATTGAGACCGCTCTGATCCTCCGGGAATTAGCATCTCGCGGAGAGCTGAAGCGTGCATTGATGATCGTGCCTGCCGGGTTGGTGGACAACTGGCGTCGGGAATTAAACGAAGTATTCCATCTCGATTTTGAGGTTTTTGGCGCAGAGGGTGATGTCAATGACAGGCATAGCAATGCTTTTGAAAAGCATAACCGCCTAATCGCCTCTGTCGATACTCTGAAACGGCAATCTCGCATCAAAAAAATACTTGCAGCTCCAAGATGGGATCTCGTTGTATTTGATGAGGCTCACCACCTGACTGCATATAGAAACGGCAATAGAGTCTCAAAAACTCTGAATTATAAACTGGCGGAAGCCATGCGCGACCATTGCAGAGATTTGCTGCTGCTTTCGGCAACTCCGCATCAGGGAGATCATTTCAGATTCTGGATGCTGATCCGGCTGCTGAATTCGACCCTTTTTGCAAATGAAAAAGATATGGTCGATAATCGCTACCGCCTCAATGCTGTAGTGATTCGCAGAACAAAGGCTGATGCATGTACCGCCGATGGCGGGACTCTCTTTGCGCGTCGTCTGGTACATACCGAAGCATTCCGATTGTCAGCAGAGGAAGAAGATTTTTACAATGAATTGCTGAAATATTTGCAGGATGGTTACAATCTGGCTGCATTGCAAGGCAATCAAGGCAGAGCTCTCGGATTTGTGATGACCATCTTCCAGAAAATAGCAGCCAGCAGTTTCGCTGCCATCCGTGGCACGCTGGAGCGTCGCAGATTAACGCTGACCATTCAGGAGATCATCGAGCAAGATGAGCTGCGTAATGTGTTCGAGCGAAATAATGCTATTGCTCAGGCAAAAGAATATATCCGAAATATCCATCAGCTTCCCGACAATTCAATCGGAGAAGCTGAGGCGGAGCAAATTCTGGCAAAAATGCGCATCCAGTTGCTCAAAAAAAAGCAAGAGCAGGAGAGCATTATCGAGCAAGGATATGCATATGACAATGAATTATCCTATGCAGGCACAGAAGAATCAGTGGTATATCTGGCTGCAGCTGCGCTGCCGGAGGAACGTGAACGAATCAATGCATTGCTGGCAAAATATCCCAACCGGATTGAATCAAAAGGCGCTATGCTGCTGAATGCTCTCCGGCAAATTTGGGAGGAATCCCCCAGAGAAAAAATTGTAATCTTTGCGACATATCTTGGCACGGTCGATGCTATAAAAGATATGCTGTCTATCTATTTCCCCGACAAGGGAGTAGAGGTTCTCAAAGGCGGAGATCATGGCGCAAAGACAGCAGCTCAGAAACGCTTCAAGAGAGCAGATGGTCCACAGGTTCTCGTTTGTACAGCTGCCGGTCGCGAGGGTATTAACCTGCAATTTGCTCAGGTTCTGTTTAATTACGATCTCCCCTGGAATCCGATGGATTTGGAGCAGCGTATCGGGCGAATTCATCGCTATGGACAGAATTCTACTGCGCAGGTATATAACCTTGTCGCAGGCAGCACTTTGGAAGGTCAGATTTATTTGCTGCTGGAGGATAAGCTCAGAGACATTGCTGCGACTCTTGGCAAAGTCGATGAATATGGTCAGGTCGCAGAAGATCTGCGTGGACAGGTGCTTGGACAGCTGGGCAGCCAGTTGAGCTATGATCGCCTGTATAAAGATGCCATCAGTGATCCGACTCTGCAGAGAACCCGCGAGGAATTGGATGTGGCAATGACGAATGCTGACACTGCCAGAAAAGTCGTTTTTGAGTTATTCCAGGATCTCGACGGTTTTAATTTGGGCGACTACAAGCAATGCACCGATGATGGTCGCAACATGAATCGCCTGGTCGATTTTGTAGCGAATCAAGCGGAATATTCTGGCTATCAATTCAAAAATGCTGGCGATGGAATGTATGAGCTGACCCGTTCCAACGGAGATATTTTGCCTTTTACAAAAGATCGTGATAAAGCATTGGCCAGTGAGCATCTGCAACTGTTTGGATTAGAGCATCCCATAATTGTCCAGATGATCAATGACGCAGGAAATATTCCGGTATCATCGAGAGCTCTGATTTGTGCAGCTCCTGATTCTGCAAAACATGGTTTTCTGGTCATATGGAAAGTCGATGTGCAATCAGCAACAGGGAAAAATGAAATATACCTGATCCGAATCGGAATGTCAGCTGCTGGCGAACGTATGACAGCATTAGAGGGTAAAATCTCATTTACTCCCGCAGCTGCAGCCGGTCCTGGAATTTCCTCTCCAGCATCAATGGTAATTACTGCCAGAAATATATTGATGCGCGAGATGGAATATGAAGGCGTAATTCCAGAGGGATCATCCTATTCGATCCAACCTTTGGCAATTTATATGCTGCAATAAAAACAGCAAAGGTAATTTATTAGATTTTAATGATTTAACGGGACTGATGAAATATGACGAGACAAAGGAACGATGCTTCTCAAAGTCAAAAGGGGATACGTTATCAGTATCTGCAGACATTAAAATATTGTTTCTTGATGCGTTCAAGAGAGCGCATTTACATAGAGGTATATGGAGATGTCTCAACAGCTAATTCTCAGATAGAAGTAAAAAATTATAGTGATCCGTTAACAGATTTACACGAAAATTTTTGGAAAACATTGCGTAATTGGATGGATGATTCGTTCTCTCCATCAAATTATTCTTATTTGCTTTTGTTGACAACTCAAATAATTTCTGCTAACAGCAAGTTTAACCAATGGAACAAGTCGAATACAACAGAAAAACGCGATATTCTTTTCGAAATTAGAAATAAATTTTTTGATCAAAAGACAAAATCATCAATAATTCAGAACTATCTTGAGTTTGTTTTGGCACCAGAAAAAAATGATAGGTTGATGGATGTATTGAGTCGTCTCTGGATAGCTGCAGCCCAACCAAACGAAAGTGATTTGTGGAACGAATTAAAAGCCATCTATGCTAAGCATATTGCGGAATCTGCACGCAACCGTTTTATAGAGTGTCTACTTGGACATTTGCTTTCACCATCCGTCTGCAAAGAACAAAGTATATCATTCGAAGATTTCTCAAAATTAGTTCAAGACATAACAAAAGATTATATGCCTCAAACTAGAATATTTCCCAAGGTATCCTACGAGGTTTCTCTTGAAGAGCAGAAAAAACATCATGAACGCCCGTATGTAAAAAAAATAAGAGACATAGAGTATCATGGAGTTGTAAATGATGCAATAACAGATCACCTGCGCGCGATGAGAAATATTCAAAATGATTTTCAAGATCGAATTACCACAAGAGAAAAACTTAGTGAATATGAAGCTGAAATAACGCGCGCATTTAACGATAAACGCAGAGTATCTATGCGTAAAATAAAGGGGCAAGATATTATTGCAGCGTCTCAAGATTTCTACGATTTTGTGACAGATCCTCCTTCTATTATTCCTTTTATTGATTACAATGATACTCCAAAATATTTTCAAAACGGAATACTACACGGAATTATTGATGAAAATACGGACATGCTATGGCTGTTAGCGATCAATGGAGAAAAAAATGAGCAAAATGGCTGAAAGTTTTCATGAAATATGCAATTCTCCGTTCTCATTGGCAAATTGCTTTATTTTTACATATAAAGATATGCCTGTTAAGAACAATAATATTTTATTAGCTTATTTGGTTTTACCCCTTGTGCTGTATCCTGCTTCATTAAATTTTTTGCAACATGCAAATAAAACCAGTTCGTTATTGACATTGCGAAAAAACAAGGAGCGGATTGCTGGATTGCCGCAACGCATTTCGTACTATAAAGAATTAACTAATTTGTGTTTACAATATTTGATGGATAATAATTTATTGTTTGTAGACAATGATATGTCTGTTCATGTCAATGCCGAAATGAAAATCCCAACTGCAAGAACAAAAGAAGAATTAGCCGCAACAAAAATATCATTGATATTTCAAGATATTCCGATTCAAACAGTATATCGCCAATTGGGAGTAAGATATTTATGAAAGCCTTTATAAAATCTATAGGATTAATTGATAAAAGCGATAAATGCCACGAAGTTTCCTTTACTCCAGGTGTCAATGTTATTACAGGCAAGTCTTCTACAGGAAAAAGTGCGATAATCGAGATATTTGATTATTGCATGGGAAGCAGCGACTATACCGTTCCTGCAGGAGTTATAACAGATAATACGTGTATATATTTTTGCATAATTAAGTTTGAATCATATGAACTGGTTTTGGCACGTCGACCTGAAGATAAATATGTTTATCTCGATGCCACTCAAGAGAATTCTCTAACTAATATACGTCAACTTGGTATAAAGTATTTTTCTGATACTTTGTTTTATTCTTTGCAAAATTTTAATAAAATTTGTGGTGAACATTTTGGTCTTGTGATAGATGATACTGATGAAGATGAGCTACAAAAGAAAAACAGAGAAAGAAAAAAAGAACGCCCAAGTATTCGGAATGCAACATCGTATATTTTGCAACATCAGAACCTTATTGCTAACAAGCAATCTCTTTTTTATCGGTTTGATGAATATCAGAAAAGAATACAAACAATAGATCAATTAAAAATTTTTCTTGGATTTGTCGATGCAGAATATTTTATCCGTAAGCAGAAATTAGCACAATTAGATCGAGATCTGAGAAATATTTCACAAGAAGAAGAAAAGTTAAGGCTGCGAAAAGCAAAGGAAAAACATATCGTAGAGAAATTATTGATAGAATACTCCTCAATTGCAGGTTCTTCTCTTTGGGAAAATGTTACTGCAGAAGCTATTTGTAAAGCTCCCGGCAGATATTTGCTAGAGATAAAAAAGCACAAATTTAATAGTGAAGTAAATTCAGATATATTTGGTCAAAGACAAGAGGCTCTTCGAAAAGAAGAAGATCGATTGTTGCTTGCTGAGCGAAGGAAAAGGGCTGAACTAGCTGCTGTCAACACCTCCATAGAATATGCTAAGAATTTTTTACATCAGCAACAGCCAGAATTTTCTGCAAAACTATCTGATACATCCGTATGTCCATTTTGTCACACCCCGCATAATTCATTATTTGAACAATCAGCAAATAAATTAACAAAAGCAATTGAATGGTTAAATGATGAACTCGGAAAAACATCACAAATTCTTGACTCTTTTGCAGCAGAACAAAAATCTATTTCGGGCGAATTAAAGGAAATAAGAGAAAAGATAAAACAAATAAGAACTGAACAAGATGGTCTTTCAGATAGTATAGCTGAAGCAGAAGATCAACGCTCTATTCATGATCAAATCGTCAAACTTATTTTACGCATAGAAATTGCTTTGGAAAACTTGACAGAGAAAAAAGATCAAGAATTATCTAATCAAAAAAAACAGTTGGAAGATGAAAGAGATGCTGTAAAAAAAGAGCTTTTAGAAAAATATAATGTCGAAAAAAAACTGGAAGAAGCCCAGGATTATCTTATAAAAACGATGAATCTTGTCGGAGAAAACTTTCCATTCGAAGCTTCCTATAAACCCGTTTCATTAAGATTTGATTTCACTACTTTTGATTTGTGGTTTGAAAAAGGCATAAATAAAATTTATCTGCGCGCGATGGGAAGTGGGGCAAACTGGCTTTATTGTCATCTCTGTTTATTTCTGGCGTTTAATAAGCTGTTTTGTAAATATTCCTCTAAATGTGTAATTCCTCCTGTTTTATTTATTGATCAACCCAGCCAAGTTTATTTTCCAACACAAGTTGATACTGAAAGTAAATTTGATCCAAAACATTTACATAAGTTAAGCAATAAAACTGAGACTGATGATGATATAGAGGCTGTAACAAATCTTTACGATCAATTATTGAGTTACACAAAACAATGCGAGACAGAATTTGATATATGCCCACAAATTATCGTAACAGATCATGCAGACAATTTAAATTTAAAAAATGCCGATTTTGAATCTCTTGTTGCCGGGCGAAGATGGAGAACAAGGGGGTTTATTGAACAAGAACAATGATTTTCGAACTATTCTGCATACTGCAAAAGGAAAAAACAATGAATAACACTACTGAAAAATATTCAGTTACACAATATACGGTAAACTCTGTTTTGAGTTTTATTGATTCGGGAGATATCGCTATTCCGGAAATTCAGCGGCCTTTTGTTTGGAA
>JAZRSP010000101.1:0-3117 GCA_045651565.1 Victivallaceae bacterium
AATAATTTTGATAAAATGTATTTTTACTGCCGCTTTATTTTGCGCAACTTAACTGATCAAAAAGTCACTTTGCAAGTCGGATTCCCTTTGAGTGCTGGCCATTCAATAACTTTTTCGAAAACTGAAAAAGACAGTAAAAAAATTATTAAACATTATAATTTTTCGGCAGAATCAAAAGGTAAAAATTTGCCGATTCGATTTGTCCCTCATGACAAGAATAATAAATTTAGCGAACTTTTTCTTTGGGAGATGACCTTCGAACCAAAAGAGGAATTGGAACTACTTGTTTCATACACAATGGAGGGGTATTTCGGCTTGGCAATGAGTTGCAGAAACCGAGATTTTTCGCCGGAGAATTTCTATAAGAATGAATATTTGCGGAATTTTTGCACCGGAATCGGTCAAGCCCAATTGTATGTCACCGAAACCGGGTCAAGTTGGGCGGGCGAGATAGAAAAAGCCGTATTTCGTTATTATCCGTATGAATTTGAGAACTATCTTGCGGAGCGTGGTGCATGGGTTGAGAGCAATTCAGAACGCAAAGCGCGTTTGGTACGATTTCATAAGCAGCCTGCTACAATAGAAAATTTGTTTTCTCCTCAAATGCCGATGTTTAGAGATTGGAATCCGAATTTCAATCAATGGAAATTTATAGGGGGAGAAACTCCGGAAAAATCTTATTTTGAACTTGTTTTCCAACCATATAAACCGAAGAAAAAAGATAATATTCAAATAGGATATACCTTTGTGATGATTCCGATTAATGCGGAACAGTTTGAGGCTTTCTGCAATATCGTAAAATTGGAGTTGGAGCGAGATGCCCGATCCAAAGAGCGTTTAAGAACTAAAAACCCGGAAATTTATGAAAAATATTGGAAAAATCGGAATATTCCAATTTATGGGGCAGAGGTAAGAAAAAATATTGCCGATGCGATTTTGGAGTTTTACGGTGTTGCTCGCAACAATATTGAAATTGCCGATTTTTTGGCTGACCAGAAATGGTATCCGGTTGCAACTCCTATTGCTATTGATGAAAATTACAAGCAATTCCTTTTAAAAATTTCCGATGGTAATTAAAAAAAATATTATTATTTTGAAGTAGTTTAATTTTTTTTGCTAATTTGTATTTCAAGATTTGTAATTTTTTAAACTTATGTTATAGTATTTTCATTAGAATTGAAATTTTTTTAGAGAGAAATATTATGACTATAAGCAATATTGAAAAAGTAACTCGTCGTCCTTATAAAAATACTTCTATGACTGTACCTTTGCTGGGATTCGGTTTAATGCGTTTGCCGCAAAAAAATGGCAAAATTGATTATCCTGTCGCTGAAATTATGGTGCAGCAAGCCATGGAGCGCGGTTGTAACTACTTTGACACTGCATATTTTTACCTTAATGGCGAGAGCGAAAAGTTTGTCGGTGATATTTTGACTAAATATCCTCGTGATAGTTATTATCTTGCAGACAAAATGGCGGTTTGGGTAACTGATACACCTGCTGATGTCGAACGGGTATTCCAAGAACAACTAAGCCGCTGCAAGACGGATTATTTTGATTTTTATCTGCTTCATTCAGTCAATGAAGAAAACTGGAAAAAAAGCATTGACTTTCGGGTGATGGACTTTCTACAAAAAAAGAAAGATGAGGGCAAAATTCGTAAACTTGGGTTTTCTTTTCATGATACTCCTGAATTGTTAAAAAAAGTTGCAGACTCTTTTCTTTGGGATTTCGCTCAAATTCAGCTGAACTATCTGGATTGGGATTTGACTCGTGCCGGAGAGCAGTATGAAGTTCTGACTCAAGCAAATATCCCGGTATTAGTCATGGAGCCTTTGCGTGGCGGGTCGCTTGCAACGCTTTCTCCGGGTGCAAACAATATGTTAAAAAACTTTGCCCCTGAATCAAGTATTGCTTCATGGGGACTTCGTTATGTTGCAAGTTTGCCGAATATTATGTGCGTTCTCTCTGGGATGTCGCTTCCTGAACAGATGGCGGATAATATTCAAACTTTTGCGCCGTTTAAGCCATTGTCGGCAGCTGAAAAAAAGGTGCTTGATGAGGCTTTGACTGAACACAAAAAATATGTTGCAGTTCCGTGCAGTGGTTGTCGTTATTGTATGCCGTGTCCTGCTGGGGTGGATATTCCGAAAATTTTTGCGCTTTATAATAACTACAAGGTTATTGGCGGCAAGTGGCAATTCCAATGCGATTACAAGGCAATTCCGGATAGTGCCAAAGCAGAAAACTGTGTCAATTGCACTAAGTGTATGGAGCATTGTCCGCAGAAAATTGATATTCCCGGTTCTTTGCGGAAAATTTTGGAAGAACTTAAATAAAAAAACAGGTGATAAAGTGAAAAAAATATTGTTTTTAAGCTGTTTAATGACTTTTTTGAGTGGATGTATTTCTGCAAATCGGGTTTTTGAGCAAGCGAAAACTATGATTCATAATGGCGAAGCCGAGTGTGTAGTTATTCAAAATTGCTCAATTGTCGCTGCCGAGAGAGGGCGGGGGATAAGTCCTTTGCTAAAACTCTATGACGGGCAGGGCGAGCTGATGAAAAACTCAATCGTGGTTGACAAAGTTATCGGTCGTGCAGCGGCTTTTATTGTGATAAAAAGCGGTGCGGCAGAGGTCTATGGCAAAATTATGAGTGAAGATGCACTTGAATTATTGAAAGAACACCAAATAAAATCTTCCTATTCATTGCTGGTTCCACGAATACTTAATAACCAAAAAAACGGTCTGTGTCCGCTTGAAGACTCCGTTAAAGGCTTGACCGATCCGGATTTGGCAATTGAATCAATGCGTAAGCGAATTATTGAATTACGCCAAGGTAAATAAATAAAAAAGGCAAAAGAGTAAAAACTCCTTTGCCTTAATTTTTTTTTAAAGTTAGTTCAACTTTAATAAGCCCCATGCGGCACTCATGCGAAGTTCGAGGTCGCTGGACTTTAAGAACTTTTTAAGTTCAATTTTTGCGAATTCTTTCGGTGCGAAAAGTGCCAGGATTCGGCAGTATTGACCTTTGGCTCCATTGTCTTTGTCCATTGCAGTATAGAGTGCCTGCGCTTCTGCAAAGGTCATTTTTTTATAAGTCGGAGGCCAAGCGGT
>JAZRSP010000102.1:0-14157 GCA_045651565.1 Victivallaceae bacterium
ATGGGCTATTGAAAAGTGATAAATATTATTATTATTTTTCTTTTGAAAACAGAGTTTTTTTGAACGAATGTTCAGTTTCTATAAAAACAAACCAATTTAATATACAATTTAATAAAAAAACAGGAATCAAAAAATGAAAAAATTAGCTTTTGTAGTAATGTTCGCACTTATGTCAGTTGCATGTTTCGCACAAAATATCTATTCATCTGTAAGTGCTTCAACCGTCGCAAACTTGATGAGACAAAACGGTTATAGCGTAAGCATCGATGATGAGGGTGATATCAACTGGAAATTGGAAGGATTCAAAACATTTCTCATTTTCAAAGATGGCAATCAAAATAATAATACTAACTTCTATTTCCGTATTAATTTTGATATCGATGAAGATGAGATTGCCGATGCTCTTATCCTCAGTAATGAATATAATAAAACTCAAAAATTCGGAAAAAGTTATGTTGATCAAAGAAGCGATGGTTCTTACTTAGTTAGTTATAATTTAACCTTAAATATCAGTAAAGGTGTAACCGAAGCAAGAATGGTTGACTTTTTTGATGATTGCCGTGTTTTCATGAAAACTTGGAAAGAAAAAGTTGTTGACAAATTATAATTTGCGATAAATTCTAATAAAAATAATGCGATATTCGGTAAATTCTACAGAATATCGCATTTTTTTGCTCAACAAAAAGTAATCAATAAAAAACAGTTGCAATTTACTTGTCTTTGTCTATTAAATGTGCTTTTGAAAACTCACAACCGCAATAGTTCTGACGATAGAGGTTATAATTTTTTGCCAGAATGAGAGTTTCCATGAAGCCATTTTGTTTTTTGAAGTTAAAGAACTCAAAATTATCAAAACAAGCACCTTCATTTTGGATTACATTTGAATCTTTATGCGGGCTGATTGAGAGAGTTGTCGTGAAATTACAATCAAGTTCATAGGCTTTTTCGCTGGCACGGCTGAAATTATGGGCGAAACAGAGGTTGCAGCGTTTGCCTTTCTCCGGTTGGTCTTCATATCCGGCAATCGCTTGAAGCCATGAATCATGGTCATAGAAATCCACAATAAGTTTGCACTTATAAATTTTAGCAAGTTTTTTGAGTTCGGCAAGTCTTTTCTCAAACTCCTCCTCGGTATCGATATTGGAGTTTGAATAAAAAAGCGTCACATCATAATCCAAAGATTGCAATTTCTCAATGCAAAAAGATGCACAAACTGCACAACAACAATGAAGCAAAATCGGTTTTTTCATAAAAATCCCCTGTTTTTTTAAGTTTCTTTTCTATAATATACCACGAAAAACAGAAATGTTCAAGTTTATATTTATTCTTGAATTGATTTTTTTCAAACCGCCGTTATATTATGTAATTATATCAATAAAAAACGGATTTATTTATTATGTTGAAATTTTTTTGGGACAAAGTGATTTTTTCGATAGCGGTAGTTTTGGGAGTAATGCTGCTCACATTTTTGCTATTCAATGTCGCTGCCGGCGACCCGGCGGCACCGATTCTCGGCAAAAACGCTTCGCCTGCCGAAATTGAATCGCTCCGTATGAAAATTGGGAGCAATCTCCCGATTATTTATGGCAACTACATTGATTCGGAAGCATTTAATGCCCCCAATTTCAGCAACAAAAACTTTAAACACAATACCGAAGCGGTCAATGCGGTTTTTGATCGAAATAATCATCTGATTTTAGATAATGGCGAACTGAAATTCATCAGAAATTTCCAAAGTTCAAACGATGTTTTTGTGAATATCACATTTAAAGGCGACCTTGAATTTGACGGCAAGAAATTTTCTCAACCGAAATTTAAAAGTGTCGCAATTAAACTCGATAACAACTTAAATTCAGTTACAATTTCAGGCTCGGCGGAGATCAAAAATCTTAAATTTTCTTATAAACAAGATAATCCATTCAACTCGCAATTGAGTAAACTTTTTTCGGAACTTATAAGTTTCTCCAAGGAAGCACCCTATGTGAAGTTTTTTGAAATGGGCAATTCAATTGCCACCAATGAGCCGATTAAGCAAATTATTGTAAAGGGCATGATCCCGTCACTTGCATTGATGCTGCCGATCTTTTTCGGAGAAATGGTTATCGGCATTATCTTGTCGCTTATTGCGTGCAGCTGCAAAGACAGTTGGATTGACAAACTTATTATTTTCCTCGGAGTTATGTTAATGAGTTTCAGTTATCTGGTTCTGATCATCTTTTTTCAGTGGTTTTTCGGTTATTATTGCAACTTTTTCCCGGTTTGGGGGTATGGAGATATGCGGTACTTATTGCTACCGATAATCACCGGGGTTTTCTATGGGTTAGGGAGCGGAGTTCGCTTCTACCGTACTGTTTTCGTCAATGAACTGCATAAAGACTACCTGCGAACTGCCGTTGCCAAAGGCTGTAACAAATTTACAATTTACGGCAAACATCTTCTCAAAAATGCTCTGATTCCGATTATTGCACAAGCCAGTGCGACATTGCCGTTTCTTTTTACCGGAAGTTTGCTGCTGGAAACCTTTTTCGGGATTCCGGGGCTGGGGTCTGCAAGTATTGATGCTCTGAATAACTCCGACTTGCAGTTACTTAAAGCGTTAGTTATTTTCAGTTCAATTCTCTTTGTGGTAATCAACTTTGTGAGTGACTTGTTCTACTCGACAGTCGATCCGAGAGTTAAGCGCAATTAGGCTTTTTGTCCTTGATAAAACTTGAAGCAAAAGCGAAAATCAGAAATAAACTCGGCAAGTGGTATCTCGGCATAATTACCGGCCCCGGCAAAACCACATAAATCAATGAAAAAATCACCCACAAAAGCACAATTTTGTAATTTTTTTGCTTCAAATTAATAATTATGGCAGCCAAACACCCGATATAGCCGATCAGAGTGGCAAGAAGCAATGGAATCACCGCAAAAATAATTTTTACCGCATCATCGCCGAAATAGTGCTTGACTCCGGCGAAAATTCCTTGTTCTCTGATAATGCTCAATGTCCCTCTATCGCCCGATGTTATACCGGAATTTTCACAAAAACTCGGTAAATCAGGAACCATTATTAATATTTGAGGGAAATGAGTTACCGCAAATGACCACGGATAAACCTTTATTGTATGCCAATAATCCTGAATAATAAAACTATTACGGAAACTTATAGAGTAATTGCTATTGTGCTTCAACTCATCAACTTTCGCCATTTTTTCTGCCAAAATTTCAGTAGTCGGGCGTTTTTCGGCGTGGGCGATAATTGCCGCCATGTTATGAATCAAAGCCTTGCAAGAATCGTATTCCAAAGTAAAACTCGCCCCCTTGTTCATATTCATAAAACAAAACGGAGCAACTCCGATAAGCAAAATAAGATAATTCAACCCCAGTAACTTAATTGTTTTTTTGCGATTTTTTTCGCACATCAGAATTAAAATCGGCATTCCGAATAACATAATCGGCAAATTTACCGCTCTGGTCAAACTTGCCAAAACTCCGAAAATTATCGCCCAAATTAATGCTTTTAACTCACCGTTTTTATAAAATTTTACCGCAAAAAGGATTTGACAGCCAACCAAAAATGCGAAAAGCGTATCACTTAAAATCAGAGGCGCAACTCCGATTGCAGTTACATTGAGTGCTATCAGCAATGAAGCGCAAATTCCGCCACGCTCACCGCCAAATTCTCGCCCGATCAACCCGGCAAGCATAACCGATAAACTGCTGATAACTATCCCGAAAATTGCCAAAATCAGATATAAATTATCACAAAATACCGAAAAAAAACCAATTAGAATTGAATATAACGGTGCTCTCGCCCCCCAATCAAAAATGTCGGAGAATGGCAAAAATCCACCACTATCTAACCGCAAGAAGGTTTCGGGATTACTGAATGACGGAAACGCAACAACTACTCTCAAAATTAAAGCAAACACGCCTATAAGCAATAGATAATCAAAAAATTTTAGTTTACCTTTGAGAGATATTTTCATAAGTTTGACCGTAAAAATTAAAATAATCTCAATTGAAATAAATCATCATCATTGTCGGCAGGATTTTTCCGCTTGCTTCTGACTGCTTTCGGACGAATTTTCTGCACGGTACTCTGGGGGCTTGACGAATTGGCTTCCAGAACTTCCAGAATTTCTTTCGCTCTACCGATTACGCAATCAGGAATCCCTGCCAATTTCGCCACATGGATACCGTAACTTCTATCGGTACTTCCAGGCACAATCTGACGGAGAAAAATGATAGTATCTCCATACTCTTTTACCGCCACATTGAAGTTATTAATGCCTTTTCTAATTGAGGCAAGCTCCGTAAGTTCATGGTAATGGGTCGCAAATTGAGTGCGGCAACGGCTTTGCGGGTCATCATGCAGAAATTCCGCCACGCTCCAAGCAATACTCAATCCGTCAAAGGTGCTTGTCCCTCTGCCGATTTCATCCAAAATAACCAAACTTTTTCTCGTTGCATGGTTAAGAATATTTGCCGTTTCAATCATTTCCACCATAAATGTACTCTGCCCTCGCGACAAGTCATCTGAAGCCCCGACACGGGTAAAAATTCTATCAACCAAACCGATTTTGGCACTGTCAGCAGGAATAAATGACCCTATTTGTGCCATAATTACCAACAAGGCGGTTTGGCGTATGTAAGTTGATTTACCTGCCATATTCGGACCGGTAATCAGCATCATGCGATTAAGTTCGGTATCAAGCAGCACATCATTGGGGATAAATTGCTCTCCGGTAAGTTTCGCATCCAAAACGGGGTGTCTGCCGCCTTTTATATCAATTACATCATCATCTGAAATCTGCGGACGGATATAGTTATATTTTCTGGCAGTTTCCGCAAGCGACATCAATGAATCAAGTTCAGCGATAACCTCGGCAGTTTGCTGGATAAGCGGAGTAAATTCCACGATAAAGTCCCGCAATTCCTGAAAAATTTTCAATTCCAGCGCCTTTGACTTCTCTTCTGCACCCAAAATTTTATTCTCCAACTCTTTGAGTTCGGGTGTAATAAATCGCTCACCATTGGCGATAGTCTGTTTTCTGATATAATCCTCCGGGACTAAATTTAAGTTTGACTTGCTAACTTCGATGAAGTACCCGAAAACATTGTTGAACTTAATCTTTAAATTTTTAATTCCGGTTCGTTCAATCTCTCTCGCCTGAATTGAACTTATCCAGTTTTTTCCGTCGATTGAAGCCGCCCGCAACTCATCAAGTTCCGCATTGAAGCCGCTTTTAATAATATTTCCGTCAGTTAAAATCGCCGGAGCATCTTCACTTATTGCATCATTGATTTTCTGTACAATTTCAGGAAATTCGGAGGCTTTTGCGTGCAAATTCTCCAAGATCGGCACATCAAAATAACGCACCAAGGCCTTAACTCCGGGGATAATCTCCAAACTGTACTCCAAAGCCAAAAGATCTCTTGCATTGGCATTACCGATATTCAATCTGGCAATAATTCGCTCAATATCGCGCACACAACTGATTGTTTCACGCAACTCTGCCAGAGTTAATGGATCATTATGGAGGACATCCACACCGTCCAATCTCTCAATAATTTTGTCATGATCATACAAGGGTTTAAGCAGCCAATTACGCAACAATCGACCGCCCATCGGGGTAATTGTCTGGTCAATTACGCTCAAAAGGGTGTTGCTTTTGTCTGTACCGAATAATGGTTCAACCAACTCCAAATTTCTCTGACTGATTGAGTCCAATTCCAAATAGCCGTCGCTATTATAGTAAGAAAATTTATTGATATGAGAAATATCCTGCCGCAAATTAGTTGCCGCATATTGGAGCAATGCTCCGGCACTTGCGATACACAAGGGGTGTTCTTTCAAGCCGAAGCCGTCCAAAGTCCCCACATCGAAATGCTTTTTCAGCAGTTCATTATTTTCTTCCACGCTGAATAAGTAGTCATCAAGTTCTGTAAAAAGTGTCTTGTGGCGTAATTTAAGTTCCAAACCGAAAGCACTCAACTCTTTCTTTTGAGAATAACTGATTAAGCACTCTGCACTGCCGAGGCGATTCATTTCGGTAACAAGTTTCTCAATGCTCCTGAACTCAGTCGCCCTGAACTCCCCGGTGCTTATGTCCAAAGATGCCAAAGCAAACACCTCTTTGTAGAAGACCAGTGAGGTCAAAAAATTATTCAAATCCGGGGTCAAAAGTGCATTATCCACCAAAGTTCCGGGTGTAATAATTCTAGTAATTGCCCGTTTCACCAACTTTGTTGCCAATTTCGGGTCTTCAATCTGTTCGGCAATTGCCACTTTGTAGCCGGCACCCAAAATAATCGGCAATTGAGTTTCAAGCGCATGATAGGGGAAGCCGCACATCGGCACATTGGCACGTTTGGTCAAAACCAACCCCATTGCATTACTCGCCTTTACCGCATCATCAAAGAACATCTCATAGAAGTCGCCCAGACGGAAAAACAAAACCGCATCGGAGGGAATTTCTTTTTTGAATTTCAAATATTGCTCCATCATTGGAGTAATTTTAGGGACTTGCTCGTTTTTTTCCGCCATTTTATTCTCTACCTCTATTAATTTCAATTGCTATTGCTTGGGCGAATTTGGCAGCATTGGGTTTATCGACAGTAATTTTGACAAATTTCACGCAATCAGAGAGTGCCAAAAGTTTATCCGCCATGATTGAAGCAAGTTTTTCTACCAGGAAAAAGTTTGAATTTTTAGCAGTAGTATAAAGAATTTCTTCCACTTCGGAATAATTCAAAGCATCTCGAAAATCATCTGTTTCGCCCGCCTTGCTTAAATCGAGAGAAACTTCGGCATTGATGATGATATTCTGGCGATAGACCCGTTCTTCATCAAAAATCCCGATAATAGTATCAACTTCTAAATTGCGAATAATGATTTTGTCCATAAAATTCTATCTTCCTATTGTCTGCAAAGAGAGCCGCAAAAGTTCTTCCAAGCGAATTTCTCCCTCATAACTGCTGACAATTTTCTGCACAGCAGTTTTTGCCTGATCGCGTTTGTAACCCAATTGAGTAAGTGCGGTAACGACATCTTCAATGACTTGCGAATCATTTTGATTCAACTCGGTACCGTCGGCTTTTTTAGCAGTAACGGCAACCGTATCGAAACTATCAAGTTTATCTTTCAATTCAACAATCAACCGTTCTGCGGTTTTTTTGCCGACGCCGGGGATTTTGCTCAAAATAGTAGTCTGGTTACTTTTCACTGCACCGACGAAGTTTTCGACTGCCATCGAACTTAAAATTGCATTTGCCAATTTACCGCCGATACCGCTTACGCCGATTAAAATTTTGAATAAGTTCCGCTCCTCTTTCGTCGCAAAGCCGAAAAGCGTAATCGCATCTTCACGCACAATTGTATGTACCAGCAACTCCGCTTCTCCCCCCTCCAACGGCAGTTTGTCAAAGGTTGATAAGGGAATATTCACCTCATAACCGACTCCATTGACATCAATAACCGCCGAAGTAAAAGAACTTTCAATTAAAATTCCACGCAAATACGCAATCATAGCAACCTTACTTTACAATTTGAATATCCAAAGAGATATCAGAAGACTTAACCGAGTGGGTCAAAGCCCCTGCAGATACAAAATCAACCCCGATTTTGCCGATAGAGGGCAATCTTTCAATTGTAATTCCGCCAGATGCCTCTAATTTTGAACGGCCCTTAACGATTTTCACTGCTTCCGCCATCATCTCATTAGACATATTGTCCAGCAGAATGTACTCTGCCCCGGCATCTGCCGCTTCGGCAACTTCTTCCAGCGAATCCGCTTCGACTTCAATTTCCAAATCGGGATACATTTCACGAGCTTTTTTCACAGAACGAGTAATTCCGCCTGCACCCTCCATTGCGGCAATTTCTCTATGGTTATCTTTTATCATAATACGATCAAAAAGCCCGATTCTATGATTAGAAGAACCGCCGCACTCAACTGCATATTTTTCCAAATTACGCCAACCGGGAGTGGTTTTGCGGGTATCCAATGCCACACAGGAACTGCCCTCTAACGCGAGATGATATTTGCGAGAAGTAGAAGCAACTCCGCAAAGGCGTTGAATGAAGTTCAATGCAGTTCTTTCTGCGGTCAACAAGGTTTGGGCATTGCCATAAATTTCAGCAATCACATCACCTTTTTGGCAAAGGTCGCCATCATTTTTTAATGCGATAAACTTAATATCCTTGTCCAAATAGCAGAAAACTCTCTTTGCAACCTCAATTCCGGCAAGCACCATATCGTTTTCTTTGCAAAGCAAAATTGCTTTGGCTTGCACATCTGCCGGGATAACCGCCAAAGTAGTAGTATCACCACGCTGTTCCAAATCTTCCTCAAAAGCCAACTTAATCAGCTCATCAAGTCGTGTAAAATTAATTTTTGTATTCATTTTTACGCCCTATATTTTATTTTAATTCCGGTATTTCTCTAAATTCCATATCGCCGCCGTTAGCAATTTCAGCGGATTCCTCATCCAAATCGACCACGGCGGTACTGCCTTTGCGGCCTTGGAATTTCATTGTGCCTTTGACAACTTTCGGGAAATTATTTTCATCTCCGCTGAGGATAATTTTCTTATCTTTTACGATGTAAACTGCTTTTTCGCCGAAGGCTTTTGCATTATCGTTTTTCTGGTTGCGTTGTTCGACCGCGACATCGCCAACTGCTTCAATTTTGTCGAGTTCCAAATTTTCAAAGAGGTGAATGCGGTCGGGGACGACATTTTTCTGCATTTTGGGAATAGTTTCGCCTTGCGGAATTTCTTTGGCGAAAACAAAAAGTTTCTGCGAATCGAGAGCGAAACGGGGATCAGTAACTTTCACATTCTGGAAAAATTCTGCACGATGCTCAAATCTATAAAGGAATCCTCGACCGCAAGTCAAAACAAATTGCCCATTGTCTTTGTCTTCGCTATGGTTTATAATTTTGACATTTCCATAAGCTTCTACCTTAAAAGGCTCATCTTTGCCGTCTTGTTTTTTGAAAAACACCCGTAAGTTATCACAAAAAAGCTGATTGGTTTTATCAACTAATTCCACATTGTCGAGCGCACAAATTGACTTAATAACCATTTTGCCTTTTTCGCTGCCCAAACTGATAGTTAATCGCTCACAAGTCAAATCGACTCCATTTTTCGCATCTTTTATCTGCACGCCGCCTTTGACCAAAACCAAATGCTTATTTTTGCCGAATTTCCAGGTCAAATTATCGGCAACAACTGTAACTGAACCGATTTGCAAAGTCTGATTTTTGTCTGAATTATCTTCGGCACAATAAACCATCTGTTGAGAACTGCTTCTCTCATTATCCATGTAGCCGAAAAATTTTAAATTTGTTCCGCCTGACTTATTTGCAGGATTATTTAAAAATTCAATTTTCACATTGCCGGAGCAGACAATTTCAGAAAGCACCGCACTGGAAGACCCGATATTGAAAGAACCGCCATTCCCTTTGGCAGACTTATTGCCCTTATCAAGTTTAATGACCATTTTGTCGCAATAAATAATTCTATCTTCGCTTCGAACCGCCACATCGCCGGTAAGTTCGATGATATTTTTCTTCAAATCGAGAAAAAGCGAGTTGCTGTCGGCTTGAATAAATTCATGTTCTTTGGGCAACTTACCGTTTTTTGCCAAAATTTTACTTACATCAGTATCGCCGGCACGAGCAATAATTTTCACTTCCGAAAAAACCTTGATCGTGCTGTTTTTGTAATCCACATGATATCCTTTTCCGTCAATATCCAACGCCGGAGAACGGAAAAACACATCTTCTTTGCCTGCGACTTGACTGCCCTTTAAGTCAAGTTTTGCGTCTTTGGAAGTAGCAACTCCGATACTGAAAACGAATCTTTCTTTCCAAAAATCGACCACTTCCGCCAATGAACTGTCAAGTTTATAAAGTTCAACTTTACCCATTTTAACCAAGTTGACATCGACATCGCTTTTCGCCAAATCGATTACTGGCCCATTAATTTCGATCATATTGCCGACATTTCTGCCCTCTTCGCCGAAAAGATAGGCAAAAGTTTTTTCTTTTTCCAGAATAATATACTCCAAATTGCAAGCGGTCATGCCGTACACTAAATTCTGCAGCTCTGCCATTTTCTTTTCCGATGCAAAAGCGGAAAATGCAATACAGAAGCATAAAAGCATTAAGATTTTTTTTGTCATATTATAACTCCGATGTTAAATATTTTTCAATTACCTGCCCATTGTAAGAGCCCTGTTCTTTGAGCAGCCAATTAATCGCCTCTCTCACAGCACCGAAACCGCCTCGTCTTTGGGTTACCATATCGGCGACTTCCAGAAGCAATTCATCGCAATCAGCCACCGCAACCGCCACCCCGGCAAGGCGCATCGGCGGAATATCGATTACATCATCACCGATATACATACACTCATCATAACTCAAATTGTACTCTTTCGCCAATTCTTTGAAGCCGATTCCCTTATCGTGGCACTTCTCACGGCAGAAGGTCAATCCCAATTCTTTAGCTCTGCGGCGATTTGCTTCACACTCTCTTCCGGACAAAATTCCGACAATCAAACCACTGCGGAGAGCCAATTTGATTCCATGACCGTCTCTGGTGTGATAAAATTTAATTTCATTGCCGTTATTGTCATAACCCATTCTGCCGTCGGTCAAAACTCCGTCGACATCGAGAAAAATCGCCTTAATTTTCTTTGCTTTTGCTGACAAGTTCATAGATAGTTTTAACCTCTTTCAATACTTTTTTTGCTCTTTCGAAGTCCAAAGAATTTGCGCCGTCCGACCATGCTTCGGCAGGATTCGGGTGAACTTCTGCGAAAAGCCCGTCAATTCCTGCTGCCGCCGCCGCTCTGGCAAGAGTCGGGATAAATTGAGGCGCACCGCCGGATGAATTACCTTTGCCGCCTGGTAGCTGAACAGAGTGAGTTGCGTCAAAAATCACCGGCACACCCAACTCTCTCATAGTCTGGAATGAACGCATATCAACTACTAAATTATGATAACCGAAACTGCTTCCACGCTCGGTTAAAAGCACATTTTTGTTACCGGTACTGTGAACTTTGTCAATTGCCCCGCGCATATCTTCCGGAGCCATAAATTGACCTTTTTTAATATTAATTACTTTTCCGGTATTTCCGGCGGCAATTAATAAATCTGTCTGACGGCAGAGAAACGCAGGAATCTGCAAAATATCCGCAACTTCAGCGGCCTTATCTGCCTCTTCGGGGTTGTGAATATCAGTAATAATTGGCAAGTCAAACTCTTTTTTGACTGTTGCAAGCATCTTCAACCCCTCTTCGATACCAGGGCCTCGTTTGGTGCCGTATCCTGAACGGTTTGCCTTGTCATAAGACGCCTTAAAAACATATTGAATATCAAGTTCTTCGCAAAGATTTTTTAAAAATTCTGCGGTCTTCATGCAAGTATCAAGCGTTTCTGCCATGCACGGTCCGCCGAAAAGAACGAATTTACCATCGCCGATAGAGATATTTTTGAATTTAACTACATTGATCATTTTAGAGTTGCTCCTTCATTTTTTTCTCTGCTTCTGCCAAGTCTTCGGGAGTATCGACACCGACACTCTGCAAGTTTGACAAATGAACATAAATTCCGATTCCGTTCTCCAAAGCTCTCAACTGCTCCAACTTTTCACACTGTTCAAGTTTGGACGGCGGCAAGTTTACAAATTTCTCCAAAGCGGAAGTTCTGTAAGCATAAATTCCCCAGTGCAAATAGACATCTGCATCAACTCCGCCCTCACGCAAATAAGGAATCATCGAACGGCTGAAATAGAGAGCCATATTATTCGCCCCGAAAACCACTTTTACTTTGTTCGGATCTGACAAGTCAGCACGATTTCCCTTAACCGCCACAGTAGCCATCTGCAAGTCGGGGTTATTTTTCATAACATCAATAAGTTCGTCAATCACGCTTACCGGGATCAAAGGCTCATCACCTTGAACATTGATGACAATATCAATTTTTTCTCCGGCCTTGGTCATTGCCTCGTAAATTCGGTCTGTTCCGGATTGGTGATTAAGAGAAGTCATTACCGCCTTGCCGCCAAATGATGCGACGGCTTCCTCAACTTTTGTATCATCAGCGGCAATCATCACCAAATCGGCTTTGCTTGCTTTTGCCTTTTCATAAACGTGTTGAATCATATATTTTCCGCAAATTTTTGCCAAAACCTTGCCGGGGAAACGACTGCTGGCATAACGGGCGGGAACAATTGCTGCTACTTTTTCCATTTTTTCTTCCTTATCTATTTAATTTTTTATCTAAAAGGTCAAAATCGATCTCTTTTTTCACCAAAAAGGATTTTGCCCCGTTTGTGCTTAATTTGAGTAAGCGGTTGTTGTACTGTTCAAGAATTTCACTTAAATCATCCATGCTGTCATTGCTTAAATCTCGCTCATGCTTACGCAAAACTCCTGCCAATAAATCCAAATCCCATTTGATCAAATTCAATTCCGGAGCAATTTGAGCTAAGTCCTTGTTGGGATTTGCTATGTTCAACACCTTGGCGACATTTTCAAACCCATTAATTTTGATTGCCTCTGCCGTCCACCAGCGCAGGTGGTCAAAATGTTGCAAAACTTCATGGCGTCGGGATGTTTCCGCATACATATCAACCTGGGAAACAAAGACCGGCACGCCGATAGCAATTACCAGTTCTCCGATAAGCATAAGCACAAAAAGCGCCATTGCCAAAAAGGTCATATAGTCCTTTTTGAAGTTTGCAGATCTTATAGTTGTCTTCTTTTTAAACACTTCAAATCTCCAATGCCTTAATCTCGGTTGTTACCCAAAACTCCTGCCCGAATAAGGTAATAAAGGAGTATCAGCAACATATTAACCGCCGATGCAACATAGGTCATAAATGCCGCATTAAGAACCGCTCCGGCAGAATTTGCTTCATAACTATTCACAATCCCGGCAGATTGCATAAGCCTTTTCGCTCTGGCACTGGCATTATACTCAACCGGCAAGGTTACCAGCGAAAACAAAACCGCTAATGCAAAAAGCCCGATACCAATCAAAACTAACGCTTGCGATTGAAAGATAAACCCAACAATAAACGCAATATATGATGCCGATGAACCGAAATTCACCGCCGGCACCATGGCACTGCGCAGAGTCAAAGGCGCATAGTTTTCTGCATGCTGCAAGGCGTGACCTGCTTCGTGACAGGCAACCCCGATTGCCGAAAGACTTCTCGAATTGTAAACCTCATTGGAAAGGCGCAGAACCCGTACCGTCGGGTCATAATGATCGCTCAAAAATCCGTCGGTTCTGACAATTTGTACATTATAAAGCCCCGCCTGATCCAAAAGTCGGCGTGCCGCTTCTGCTCCGGTCATCTGCGAAGATGCCATAACTTTAGAGTATTTGTTGAAAGTCAATTTTGTCATTCCCGAAGCAATTAATGCTAAAATAAGCCCCGGTAATGCAAAAACTAAATACAACGGGTCAAACCATATCATAATATTTTCTCCTCATTTTTTCTTAAATTAATCCTTGGAAACCGCAACTCTTCCTGAACGAGCCAAATCAGTAATTGCAAAGTCGCCCAAAAGTGAAATAAAGTTGTCGATAACCTCTGATCTGCCTGCAAGTTCCAAACCGAGTTCATATTTGCTGACAGTAATAAATTTAGCACCGAAAACCTGCGCAAGCTGAAGCAATTCAGTTTTTTGCTCCATGCTGTCAATTTTTACCTTGACCAAAACAAGTTCACGCTCAACAAATCTGCTTCCGGTCAAATCATTTACGGTAATAACATCAATCAATTTACGAAGCTGCTTGTCAATCTGCTCCATAATATTTTCATCGCCGATAGTTACTATTGTCATTTTGGAAATTTCGGGGTTTTCAGTAGCGGTTACAGTAAGCGAACTGATGTTGTACCCTCTTCCGCTGAAAAGACCTGCAACTCTCGCCAAAACTCCAAATTTGTTTTTTACTAAAACTGAAATTGTATGCATCTTTACTTCACTCATAATTGTACCTCTTTTATCTAAAAAATTACCTAAAAATTACTAAAATACATTCCTACGCTATAATTTACCATGAAAAATACAAAAAAGCAAGAAAAATATAAAAAAAATACTTGTTTTTTTTAGTGGAAGGATACTCCTCACAAGAGTTTGTTTTTATG
>JAZRSP010000103.1:0-9024 GCA_045651565.1 Victivallaceae bacterium
CGCCTTGTTCAATATTCTTTCTTTCCTTTTTTCTTCTGGTTTGTTTCTTAGCCATTAATGCTTACCCCCTTTCTTATTTCTTACGCTTGCCGCTTACGGTACGTTTGGGACCTTTGCGGGTACGTGCATTTGTTTTGGTTCTCTGACCGTGCACCGGCAGTCCTCTCTTGTGACGAATACCGCGATAGCAATTAACCTGTTGCAAGCGGCGGATATCTGCAGAAATGGTACGACGTAAATCACCTTCGACCAAAATGTCGTTCTGGAGAATTACGGTAATTGCAGAAATGTATTCCGGAGTTAAATCCTTGGCTTTCAAGTCGCGCGGAATTTGGACGCGTTCGATGATTTCCAAAGCTTTTGCCGGACCGATTCCGTAGATGTAACGCAAAGCATATTCAATGCGTTTGTTTCCCGGAATATCAACACCAATGATACGTGGCATAATCTCTCTATCCTTCCAGTTTTAACCTTGTCTCTGTTTGTGACGGGCATCGCGAGAGCAGATAACCCTGACCACACCATTACGCTTAACGATTTGACAATATTCGCATCTGCGTTTTACTGATGCTCTAACTTTCATAGGAATCCCCTTTCGGATCGCTATTGCTTGAATTAAAAGTCGAGAGAAGAATTCACTTCTTTGTTTTTTGCACATAATTTCGAGTGCTGTTTTTTAAGTGAACGCCTGTCCGCTCGTTTTTCAACTCAAGTTGTCCGTATATATTATAAAGTTGTAATAATACACACAGACGGTTTGTTTCCTGTCTAATAAACCCCACCCGCAGTTTCAACGCAATTTTCGAAGCAGAACTTTCGGTCATCCTGCATTCTCTACTATCACGCATTCCGGGGTGATTAACGCTATATAGTTGATTGACGCACGAGCGGTGGAAATAGCGATATGCAGTCAATAAAATAACTATATTTCTAATAAATATATACCATTTTTTCAAAAATGCAAGTCCCAAAAAAAATATTTTTCAAAAAAATTTTTCAAAAAAATTCATTTAAGGTGTTGACTATATGGCATATGTGAGATAAATTATATAAATGCAAATTTCTTGTTGCAAAAGAGGTTAGAAAAGTTTAGAATAAAGTTTTAATGATAATAATGGAAGGATTGAAAAAGATGACAAAGCGTGATTTAGTTGTAAAAATTGCAGATGAAACAGGATTTATTCAGAGTGATGTAGCAGAAGTTGTACAGTGCACTTTGGATTTTATTGCAGCAGATTTGATGGCAGGAAATACTATCGAACTCCGCAACTTCGGTGTTTTTGAGGTCAAACTTCGCAAAAGCCGCAAAGGACGCAACCCAAATAAACCAGCTAACGAAGTTGTTATTCCCGAGAGAGCGGTTGTTAAATTCCGCGCCGGCAAAGAGTTGAAAGAAGCCGTCGAAAAGTTGAATCTGAAAAAGATTAAGTAATTGGAAAGAGATTATTTTTGACTGCAAGTCATTGCAAAATGGTGCATTGAAACCGTTGGGTAATGACTTTTTTCATTAAAGTAGTTTGGAAAGAAGCACAAAATGGCAAAATTTTCACCAGTTCCCGGCACTGCGGATATTTTTCCGGAAGAGAGTGCCACTTACAAGAGAATCGAAGACTGCGGAGCGGAGATTTTTTCCCGCTACGGATACGGAGAGTTGAGAACTCCGATTTTTGAATACACCGAAGTTTTCCAGAGAGGCTTGGGCGACCAGACCGAAGTTGTTCAAAAAGAGATGTACACTTTTGAAGACCGAGGCGGAAGAAGTTTGACCTTGCGTCCGGAAGGAACTGCCGGTGTCATGAGAGCTCTGCTCAATACCGATGTGATGAATGGAGTTGAACAAAGAGTTTTCTATCACGGCCCAATGTTCAGAGGCGAAAGACCCTCCGCCGGCAGAAGAAGACAATTCCACCAAATCGGAGTTGAAAATGTCGGCAAAATCGCTCCCGAACTTGATGCAGAATGTATCGCAATGCTCGCACACTTCCTTGAAGAAATCGGTTTAACCGGTGTTACTATCAAAATTAATACTCGCGGCATCATGAGCGACCGTGTCGAATCAGGAAATGCTTTAAGAAAATACTTCTCTGAACACATCGACGATATGTGCGAAGATTGCAAAAACCGCCTGGAAAAAAATATTTGGCGTATCCTTGACTGTAAACAGGAACATTGCAGAAAAATTATTGCCGATGCTCCCGATTATTTGCAGTTTTTCAGCGAAGAATCAAGAAAATATTTTGAAACCGTCTGCAAAACTTTGGATGCATTGCAGGTAAAATATGAAGTTGATCCGCTTCTTGTCAGAGGTCTTGACTATTATGTCCATACGGTTTTTGAACTCTCTCACAGCTCTTTGGGCGAGCAGATTGCTATTGCAGGCGGCGGAAGATACGAACTCTATTTGCCCGGACAGAATCGCCCCTTGCAGGGAGTCGGTTTCGCAGCGGGAATCGAACGCTTGATCATGGTTCAGGAAATGCTCGGTGTCGGCAAAGCTGAAATCGACAAAGACAATAAAGTTTTCCTCGTAGGTTTGGGTGACGAAGCAAGAATTGCCAATATCGAACTTGCTCAAATCCTTCGAAAAAAGGGCATCAAAGTCGCATTGGAAGTTGAACCGAAATCAATGAAAGCTCAAATGAGAAGTGCCAATAACTTCGGAGCTTCTCAAGTGATTATCCGCGGTCTTGACGAACTCAATGCCGGAACTGCGGTAGTCAAAAATATGGAAACAAGCGAACAACAAATTATTCAGTATTGTGATTTAATTAATAAATTTTAAACAAGGACAAAACAATGAAAAAGAAAAATTTAATTTTTGTCGGAGCTCCCGGAAGCGGTAAAGGTACTATTTCAGGAATGCTTCTTAAAGAGGTAACTCTCGCTCACATTTCAACCGGTGATATTCTCCGTGATGAAATCAAACGCGGTACTCCCTTGGGCGTACAGGCAAGCGAAATCATGAAAAGCGGCGGCTTGGTATCTGACGACATCGTTGTCGGCATGGTTCGTGAACGCCTCTCAAAAGATGATTGCAAACAGGGTTTCATCCTCGACGGTTTCCCCCGTACAGTCAATCAGGCTGAATTGCTCGGCAAAGTTTTGGCTGATTTGGGCATGGAACTTGACGCAGTTATCTTCTTCAATGTTCCCGATGAAGTCCTTTTAGAACGCTTGACCTCTCGCTTGACCTGCAAAGCATGCGGTGCAGTTTTCAACAAACTCAGCATGAAACCGCAAGTCGAAGGCGTTTGCGACAAATGTCAGGGCGAACTCATTCAGCGTGCAGACGACTCTCTCGAAACTGCAACCAACCGCTTAAAGGTTTTCTACGCTCAGACCCAGGCAGTTATCGACTACTATCGCGCATCAGGCAAAATGATCGAATTGAATAATTTGACCAGCGATCAGTCAATGGAAGTCCTTAAAAAAGAGTTGTTCTAATATGGCAAAACCTTTTGTAATTCATACTCCCAAAGAGATTGAAAAAATCCGCTTGGCAGCACAAGCTACTGCCTATGTGCGTGACGAAATCGCACGCAGAACTTGTGCCGGTATGAGTACACTTGAAGTTGATCAGCTTGCAGGTGCATTAATTGCGGAAACCGGCGGCCGCAGTGCTTTTTTAGGCTACGGCGGCTTCCCGGGAAATATCTGCATTTCAGTTAATGAAGAAGTCGTTCACGGTATCGGAAGAGCGGATAAAATTTTAACTCCCGACGACATTGTAAGTATTGATGTCGGGGTAACAATTGACGGCGGAATCGGCGATAGTGCTTTGACTTTCGCCTTGAAAAAAGATCCCTCCCCCGCAGTCGATGACCTCTTGAAACACACCCTGGAATCTCTGATGGCTGGAATTGCCGCTGCAGTTTGCGGCAACTACATTTCCGACATCAGCCGTGCGATAGAAACTGTCGCAAAAAAACACAACTTGGGAATCGTCCGTGACTTGGTCGGCCACGGATGTGGAACTAAACTGCATGAACCCCCCGAAGTGCCGAACTTTGTCCGCGGCAGCCGGGGCGTGAAATTACAAAAAGGCATGGTGCTCGCAATCGAGCCGATGCTTAATTTAGGTACAGAAAAGGTGGTAGTCGACCGTTTTGACAAATGGACTGTCAGAACCAAAGACCACAGCCTCTCTGCTCACTTCGAACACACAGTATTAATAACAGATAGTCAACCGGAGATTTTAACATGGCGAAAGATGATGTAATCAAAGTGGACGGTGTTGTAAGAGAATTGCTCCCCAATACCATGTTCAAGGTCGAATTGCCTACCGGACATACTGTCAATGCCCACATCAGCGGCAAAATGCGTTTGAATTTCATCCGCATTCTTCCCGGAGATGAGGTAACTTTGGAGATGTCCCCGTATGATTTGACCAAAGCACGCATTATTTTCAGAAAAAAATAGTTTGCAGTGAAGTGAGTAATATACAGCAAGGCCGGCAAGGCAGTACAGAGGATTTTTTTGTACAAATTGTCGCCCTTGCTTGATTGGTTTATGTATTCTATACTTTCGTGAAGACTTTAAGTTATTGATTTTAAAGACTTTACAAAATTAGAGAATTAAAAGAATGCCTCTCAATGAGGCTAAAAAATAAGAAGGATAAAAAAATGAAAATATCAAAGAATTTTTTAAGTGATTATATTGATTTAAATTGCGATGTCGATGAGTTGTGCGCTAAACTCACCTGCGCCGGAATCGAAGTCGAAGAGATCGAAAAAACTGAAATCGTCCCCAAAGGTGTCGTAGTCGGCAAAATTATCAGTCGTGAAAAACACCCCAATGCGGACACCTTGTCAGTTTGCAAAGTTTTCGACGGCAAAGAAGAACTCCAAATCGTCTGCGGTGCGCCGAATTGCGATGCAGGTAAAACTATTCCTTTGGCAACTATCGGTACAGTTTTCAAGGACGGCGACAAAGATTTCGTTATCAAAAAGAGCAAACTTCGCGGTGTTGAATCATGCGGTATGATGTGCAGCGGCGCTGAATTGGGAGTTAATGATGACCATTCAGGATTGTGGATTCTCGATGACAACTTAAAAGCAGGAACTTCTCTCAATGAAGTTTTAGGCGCAGACACCTGCATTACCGTCGAAGTAACTCCGAACCGCCCCGACTGGCTCTCTCATTACGGTATCGCCCGTGATGTTGCCTGCATTATCGACAGCGAAGCAAAACTTCCCGAAGTCACCTTGCCAGAAGCAAAAGTTACTGAAGATTATTCAAATTTGGTTACCATTATGGATCAGGAACTTTGCCCTCGTTACTCTGCACGAGTTATCAAAAATGTCAAAGTTGCCGAATCTCCCAAATGGTTGAAAGACCGTTTGACTGCTATCGGTTTGCGTCCGATTAATAACATTGTCGACATCAGCAACTTTGTTCTCATGGAACTTGGTCAGCCGTTGCATGTCTTTGATATGGATAAACTTGCAGAAAAAAGAATCGTTGTAAGACGCGCTGATGACGGTGAGAAATTGGAACTCCTTAATGGTGAAACAGTTGAACTCAAAAATCGCCACTTGGTTATTGCCGATGCAGAGAAACCGGTTGTTTTAGCAGGAGTTATGGGAGGTGAAGATTCAGGCGTTACCGAAACAACTACCAATGTTTTGATTGAATGTGCGATATTTTTCTCTTCCAATATCCGCAGTACCAGCCGTGAACTTGGAATTTCAAGTGATTCAAGTTACCGTTACGAGCGCGGAGTTGACTTTGACATGGTCAAACTCGCAAGCGACAGAACTGCTCAACTTATTTTAAAACTTGCAGGCGGCACTCTCGCAAGCGACTTCATCGATGTCAGCGTAGCAAAACCGCAGGAGAAAGTCATCAACTGCCGTTTCGACAAAATCAAAAACTTGCTCGGAATTGAAATTACCAATGAGCGAATTGTTGAAATTTTCCAAAAACTCCAACTCAAAGTTGATAATGTAAAGAGTGATTCATGCGTGGTTACTGCTCCCTTGTTCCGCTTGGACTTGTCTAATGAGGCAGATTTGGCAGAAGAAGTCGCCCGCATTAACGGACTTGACAATGTCCCCGTAATTCCGGTTACCGGAAAAATGTGTGCTTCTATCCGCAAAGACAGTTACGCTTCTATCCAGAAATTGCGTGAAGACTTAATCAGTCTCGGACTTTTTGAGTGCTATCATTACTGTACAGTCAGCGACAAATCCGCCCTTTTGGACAGTCGTTTTACCGTCGATGATTTATTGAAAGTAAAAAATCCGCTTTCACCTGAAATTGCGGCATTGCGTCCGTCACTTTTCGGTGAAATGCTTAATACAGTTGAGCGTAATATCTCTCGCAGAAACTTGGACTTGCAGCTCTTTGAAATGGGCAAAGTTTTCTGCGCAAACCCGAAACTTTACCCCGAAGAACGCATGGAAATTTGTATCATGCTCACCGGTGCGAAGTATCCTGAACGCTTCTCTGCTGAACTCAAAGAAGTTTATGACTTCTATGATTTAAAAGGCTGCATCACCTCATTGATGAAACTTCGCAAAATCGCCAACTACCGCTTCCAGAAAGCCGAAGACGGTCGTTTCGCTCCCGGAGCTTGTGCTGAATTAGTTATTAACGGCAAAAGCGCAGGCTTCATCGGAGAACTTAATAAAAACTTGGTAAAAGGATTCAAAACTTCACGCAAAATTTACGGTGCAGTGCTTGATGTGCAGGCGATTTTGAATGGTACTCGCCCAAAATTGGAATACAAACCTTTCAGTATGTTCCCTGCAACCAGCCGTGACGTGGCTTTCAGTTGCGATGTAACTCTCGAAAATGCGGCGGTGCTTGACTTTATCCGCAAGTGCAAACTTGACAATTTGGACAAGGTAGAACTTTTCGATATTTTCGTTGACGAGAAATTAGGCGCAGGCAAAAAGAGTATGGCTTATAAACTCACTTTCCGCAACATCGAACGCACTCTGACCGATGACGAAGTCAACAAAACTTTTGATAAATTGAGAGCGAAACTCGCCGCTGATTTGAAAGTTGAATTGCGTTAAGCCGACACGATAAAATAAGGAGGTCGATATGACACAAGAACAATTGATTCAGAAAATCAATGAACTCAAAAAAGCAAAAAATGCCATTATCCTCGCCCATAACTACGAATTGGGCGAAATTCAGGATATTGCCGACTTCTGCGGAGATTCATTGGAGTTGTCTATCAAAGCAGCAAATACCGACAATGACTTGATTGTTTTCTGCGGAGTCAAATTTATGGCGGAAACTGCCAAAATGCTCTCTCCCGACAAAAAAGTAATTCTGCCCGTTGCTCATGCAACTTGCGATATGGCGGAGATGGTTGACGGCAAAAAATTACGGGAAATCAAAAAGAATTTCCCTGACTCAATCACTGTCGCCTATGTCAATACCACTGCTGAAACCAAAGCAGAATGCGACTTGTGCGTAACAAGTTCAAATGCTTTGCAAATTGTCTCTTCACTTCCAAAAGATAAGCACATTATCTTCGTCCCAGACCGCAACTTGGGTCAGTTCTGCAAGGACTCAACCAAGCGTGAAAACATGTATCTTTATGACGGTTGCTGCCCGGTGCATGACCGCTTGACCGTGGAAGTTTTGCAGAAACGCAAAAAAGAGTTCCCCAATGCCGAAGTTCTTATTCACCCCGAATCAAGAAAAGAATTGGTCGAACTCGCTGATAAGGCTTTAAGTACCGGCAAAATCCTCTCTTATGTCAAAGAATCGGACAAAAAAGAGTTCATCATCGTGACCGAAATCGGTATTCTTCACCGTCTGGAAAAAGAAAATCCCGACAAGCGTTTTATCCCGATTTCATGCGAAGCAGTTTGCCCGCACATGAAACTTATCAGACTCGAAAATGTCCTCGAAGCACTTGAAAAAGAGGAACATGAAATCGTTTTAGATAGCGAGTTAATAGAAAAAGCCGCAAAGCCGATTAAGGCAATGCTTGAATACAGTAAATAATCAACACGCCGTCAACTCAAAACGGCTAAATAGAAATATAGGAGTTAGAAAAATGGAAAAAAAACAAGTTACAGTATTAGAAGGAAATTTCAAAGCTGATGGTTTGAAAATCGGTGCAGTTTGTGCGAGATTCAATGATTTCTTCGTCAATCGTTTGCTCGAAGGAGCCAAAGACACTTTCGTTCGCCACGGCGGTAAATTAGAAGACATTACCGTGGCTTATGTTCCCGGTTCTTACGAAATCCCATTCGCAGTCAAAAAACTTCTCCAAACCGGCAAATTTGATGCAGTTATCGCCCTCGGCGTAGTCATTCAAGGCGCAACCCCGCACGCAGGATACATCAATAGCGAAGTTGCTAAATCTCTCTGCCAACTCGGTTTGGAATCAGGTACTCCCGTAACTTACGGAATGATCACCGCAGAAGACATTGAACAGGCTATCGAACGCAGCGGTACCAAAGCTGGAAACAAGGGTGTTGACGCTATGAATGCTGCAATCGAAATGGCAAATTTAAGTAAGGTTATCAAGTAATATGTTTGAAAATTCAGAATTTGATTCAAAAAACAACAAACTTCACACCAAAACTTTGGCTCGTGAATTAGCGATGCAGTATCTTTTCAGCTGCGATATGTCCAATGAACTGCCGGACTTGGGTAAGTTTGATATGTTCTATGAAGAAGCATTGAAAGATGAACACAATTTAAGCAATAACCGCTATTCAAGAAAAAGCAAAGAAATGGCGTCGGAACTCATTGCTAATGTAGCACTTAATATCGATGTAATTGATGAGAAAATCCGTGAATTTGCAGCAAATTGGCAATGGGACAGGATCTCAATGGTTGAGAGAAATATTTTGCGAATTGCAGTCTATGAGATGCTTTACGCGCTCGATGTCCCTCCGATTGTCAGTATCAATGAAGCGGTTTCAATTGCCAGAGATTACTCAAATGAACGCTCATGCAACTTCATTAACGGAATTTTGAACAGTATCAAAGATACTTTAGATCGTGATGCCCGTACCGGCGCAAGAAAATAAGAGGATTGCAAAATAGTTA
>JAZRSP010000104.1:0-3328 GCA_045651565.1 Victivallaceae bacterium
CTGTTCGCAAAATCCCATGATCTGGAAAACGAGATCAAAAAGAATCTGAAAGCCATTGGTTTTGAGGTAGAATAATGAACGAAATAATTACTAAATTAGGGGAAATAGAAATGAAAGATTGGATTTCAATAATTGCGGTACTCGTGTCACCTTTAATTGCTGTATCTGTGACGGTATGGTTGGAGACACGCCGACAAAAACGCAAAGATAAGATGGAGTTGTTTCAGGCACTAATGACCCAGCGTGGGATAAATGAGAGTTATGCATGGGTTAATGCTCTGAATTCGATACATATTATTTTTTCTGATGATAAAGAGGTCATAGACGCATTAGAGGCGTTTTTAGATACAACAAATGTAAAAAATCCGGAGGACATGGATCTCGTTAGCTTTGACAATAAAAAAGTTAAGCTATTAGAAGTTATGGCAAAATCTCTTGGATATTCAAAAAATATAAATTGGGAACAAATAAAATCTCCATATGTTCCACGTTGGATGTCTCAAGAACAAGCATTTAATTCCATCATGAAAGAAGCGCAGTTAAAATATGCTGAAAATATTTTAAATGGTCAAAGTATAGATTCTGCTGCAAAACAATTGGAAACTACGGTACAGGAAAATTAAACAATGGCACACTTTGTGACAAAAATTTCTGACATCATAGAGTTTAATCCGCGAGAATCTATTGCAAAAAAGCAGCTTTGCAAAAAGGTTCCGATGGAATATCTACAGCCCTTTACTCGGCAAATATCTGGTTTTGAAGAAGCACCTTATGCAGGGGGGACAAAGTTCCGAAACAACGATACCATAATGGCTCGGATAACTCCGTGTTTAGAAAATGGTAAAACCGCATTTGTAAAAGGTTTTGCCGAAAATGAGGTTGTTTTCGGATCGACAGAATATATTGTAATGCGAGCGATTCCTGGACATAGTGATCCGACCTTCATATATTATTTAGCAACGAGTCCGTCTTTTCGTGAGGTCGCTATTAAATCGATGGTTGGAAGCTCAGGTCGTCAGCGCGTACAACAAGATGTCCTGAAAAATCTTGAACTTGTATTGCCGGATTATGAAACTCAGGTCCGCGTAGGTAAAGTTCTTTCAGCCTTCGATGACAAAATTGAACTGAACACTCAGATAAACCATAATTTGGAAGAGCAGGCAAAGGCGATTTTTAAGTCTTGCTTCGTGGATTTTGAGCCGTTTGCAGATGATGTTTTTACAAATGAAGATCCCGTAGAACATCCAGCATCTTTGAGTATGGTTCAAATTGCAAACATCGAGCATATTTTGGAAACGGGGAAACGCCCGAAAGGTGGAGCTGTTAAGTCAGGGATTCCGAGTATTGGCGCAGAAAACGTAAAAAAACTTGGTGTTTTCGATTACTCTTCTGGTAAATTTATTCCCAGAGAATTTGCAGATAGCATGAAACGCGGAAAAATCAATGGCTATGAACTTTTGATATACAAAGATGGTGGAAAACCTGGAACATTCATCCCTCATTTTTCAATGTTTGGAGAAGGTTACCCATACGAAGAATGTTATATAAATGAACATGTTTTTAAATTAGATTTCGGAAACAAGGGATTTAATGCGTTTGCATATTTTTACTTCCAAACAGATTATCCTTATTCTTGGTTAGCAAACAATGGAGGGAAAGCGGCAATTCCTGGAATAAATCAGGAGGATATACGATCAATATTTATTTTTGATCCCCAGCACCCTAAAGTAAAAGAATTCAGTGCTTATGTGTCTCCCATATTTACGACAATCATGAAAAATTGTCTTGAAAATAAAAAACTGGCCCAGCTGCGTGACGCGCTGTTACCCAAGCTGATGTCCGGGGAAATTGACGTGTCGGAGGTTGAAGTATGAGCCAGAAAGTTTCGATCCGATTTTTTAATAACCGGGAAGTGCGGGCCGCATGGGATGATTCCGCTAATCAATGGTTATTTTCGATTGCAGATATTGTCGGTGTTTTGACCGAAAGTGTAAATCCGAGAAAATATTGGAGCGTGCTGAAAACTCGCCTGAAAAAGTCTCATCCTGAGTTGACTACAAATTGTAGTCAACTGAAAATGACCGCAGCTGATGGCAAACGGTATCTTACAGATTGTTTCTCGCAACAGGATATTCTTGTGCTTGTTGAGCATATCCCCAGCCGTTATGCGGTTCAATTTATCAAGTGGTTTACCTACAGCGATGATACCATTGATGGCAAGAGCCGTACCAAAGCATACGCTCTTTTTGAAAGCGGACTGCTTGCCAGTCTGGAACCTGGCAGCGTAAAATGCCTGCAGCAGATTCACGCTTATCTCTTTGGCGGACTTTATGAGTTTGCCGGTCAGATCCGGGATAAAAACATCAGCAAAGGCGGCTTTACTTTTGCAAATGCACTGTATTTTTCCACTATTCTGCCCAATATTGAAAATATGCCAGAAACCACCTTTGAGGAAATCATCAATAAGTATGTTGAAATGAATGTGGCGCATCCTTTTATGGAGGGCAACGGCAGAAGTACCCGTATCTGGCTGGATCTGATGTTGAAACGCACGCTCAAAAAATGTATCGACTGGAGCAAGGTCAATAAAAACGCCTATCTCGAAGCCATGCGGAAAAGTGTTGTTGACAGTTCAGAACTGAAAACTCTTCTCGAACCGGCATTAACCAGGAAAATCAACGATCGTGAAATGTTCATGAAAGGCATTGATTACTCCTATTATTACGAAAGCGACGATTCAACGCTTGAGCCCGACCAGAAGGAAATCTAAATAGCAATTTAGCGGAGTAGATATACTATGAAAAAATGGATAAAGAATCATCTAAAAAAGGTATTTGCATGGATAATACTTGTAATTTTAGCTGGAATTGTTTGGGAATTATTTCGTCCAATTTATACAGCTTCGATTATCGCGATAGGACAAACAGGAATTTTCTTTGTCAATTTATTTTACGCAATAGCTGCATTGACTTCCTTTGAAGGATTTATTATCCAAATAATAAGCGGGATGGCGGGTATTCTATTAGGTTGTGCTTGGGATAAGATATCTAAATCGGTTTCAATAATAAGAGAAAAAACAAAAAGAGAAGTTTCATCTTCGCCTAAAGATATTGCAAAACTATTAAAAATTTAAAATAATTACAATAGTTCTAACGTGTCTCATTATATTGATGACAGTTATATTTTTCATATATGGATTATTGCCATTAACGTTAAAAAATACCTTTGATTATAGAATTAAAATCTTGCAATCCGTAATTTCACAGGAACAAACAAAAAGCTCGAGTAGTTTTTACGCTACCCGAGCTTTTGTTTTATGTAAATTTTT